>CBDURV010000130.1:0-8651 GCA_965369495.1 uncultured bacterium | reverse complement strand
CTCTTTGGAGACCAGTTCGATCTCGTCGAGCCGCGTCGGGTTGGGCTCGGGCGACGGGAACGGCGGAATGAGCGTCAGTTCCTCGGCCGGAACCGGCTTTGTTTGCTGGTATCGACCGAGACAGCCGGCGGCGAACGCGAGCAGGATGAGGGCAAGCAGGCGACCGGGCACCGGGAGACGATACCTAGAAGTCCCAGCCGATGCCGAAAATGAACCGCGTGTCCGCCTTCTTCGGGAAGTTTCCGTCCGCGTCGGGACGGGGTTGGCCAACGAAGTTCCAGACGATCGAAAAGTCGAGGTCGAAGTCACTGAACGCGTCGTAGGAGAGCTTGAATGTGAGGTTTTGGTTGGTGTCCTGCGGATCACTCAGGCCGACCTGAATGTCGTACATGAACGTCAGCTCCAGCTTCTCGTTGATGTCCCATTCGACGTCCGTCGAGATGCCGGCGGTGGCGGTCGTATCGGCGTCGGCCACACCCGACTCGAAGCTGGTGTAGCGGTAGCCGGCGAGCACCGAAAAGTCCCAGTCGGCGCCCTTCTTGTCGACGCCTTTGAGCAGGATGTGGTAGCCGGCGCCGAAGACGGGGGTCGCGCGCACGGCGATGTTCTGGAACGGGTCGCGGTAGAGTTCGAGCGCGATCGGCGTAACGAACCAGCGGCGGCTGGTGGAGATGTCCCAGCTACCGGTAAAGCGCTGGTTGTTGACGTTCTCCTCGCCATTGATCTTGCCGAAGTTGCCCATGTAATCGAACGTGAGGCGGTGCTTGGGCGACCGCCGTTGCGCGTTGAAACCGAGCGTCGTCTCCACCTGTTCGGTGTTGCCCGTGCGCAGCGTCATGCCGAAGTTGAGGCCGCCCGACCAGAACGAAAAGGTGCCCTTGCCGCCCGGCACGATCGAGATCAGGTCGCCGCGGTCGAACACCGTGTACTCGGGTCCGTTGCCCTGGATGACCTTGTCGCCTTCGATGTGCAGCGGCCCGTGGCCCTCAACGAGTTCGCCCTCCTCGTCGCGCAGGATCGACATCGGCTTGGGGCTTTTGAGGACCTTGATCTTGCGCCACGTGAGTTTGAGGTCGTCGAGTTCGTCGCTGTCGAACATCAACGAGTAGTCGCGCATCCACTTGATTTCGCCCTTGAGCCACTCCTCGGAGGTGAGCTGCACCCAGTCCCAATTGTCGTCCTTGATGCTGGGCGGCTTGTGGGGCGGGCTGGTCGTCTTGACCGCCTTCGCGCCGCCCTGTTCCTTGGGCATCACCTTGCACGAGGTGCTGAGCGCAACGATTACCGCCATGACTACGAGCCGCATCCTGATCTCCTCTGAGAGGCTGTGAATCAATCCATTTGGCTTCGGCCGGCTGCGCTTGCGCGTGGACTGCGCCGCGCCAACGAAGCGGTATTCGAGGATACAGCCGTCGTTGGCGCGGCTTGCCACACACAAGCTCGCTCGCCCTCGGGCCGACGATGGATTTATTCACAACCTCTGAGGCGCGGATTCTATGCGATTACCGCGGGATTCGGGCCAATGCCTGCTTGGCGCGCTCGCCGGGGCACGCCTTGAGGTAGTCGATCACCGCGGGACGCAGGGCGGGATGGTCCGCGTACATCCGCAGCACGCGATCGAGGCTGTCCCAGTCTTTCATGCGCTTGAGTTCCCAGAGCGCGTCGCTGGCGACCTTGGGATAGCGCAGCAGTGCGCGAATGGCCGCGAGGATCGACTCACGCGTGAGCACTTTTTCATTCTGCGCGTGGAAGCGAAGCGCCTTGAGGAAGGCGATGGCCGGCTTGGATTCGCCTTTGGCCGCCGTCGGCTCGATGAGTCCAAGCAGGTAGTCGCACGCGATCGGTCCGAAGATCAGGATATGGCCTGCGAGCAGCCCGTCGTAACCGCTCTTCCGCTGCCATCCCGCGTTGCACACGAGTGACTCCATCAGGGGTCCGTGCTTTTTGCGGTCTCCCGCGATTCCGAGCATGAGTCCCAGGACGCCGCGGCTCGCGACCGGCGTGCTCGGCTCCTTGAGCCACAACGCGATGTCGTCGGCCGAAAGCAGGGGGCGCAGGGCCTTCACGTCGGCATACGGCGCTTCCGCGAACTCGGCGCGCGCCGATGCGGCGACGAGCAGATCGGAGTCCGCGAGGTAGGGCACCAGCTTGGCGAGTCGCTCGCGTGTGCCCGGCTTCGGAAGCTTGCTCGCGTCTTCGACGAATGCCGCCACGCGGTTATTGGCGAGTTGGACCTGCGCGCCGGTGAAGTCGGCGCCCTTGCCGAACAGCACGAACCGAAACCGCGGATGCGGAAACGTCTTGGTCGTGATGGTCACACGCTCACCGCGCGCGATCCCCCGCGCCCCCTTCAATATCTTCTCGATGCGAAACTCCAGCACGTCACCCGGTCGCACCTTGGCGATGGATGCGAGCGCAACGCTGCCGCTATCGTCGATCTTCTTCTGGAGCGGCACGAAGCCCGATGCGCCGCCCGAGCAGAAGTCGCACGCCAGCGCCGGCGAGGCAAGCAGCGCGAGAAGAGCGCCTACTCTTGCGTTGCCAGCCACCGCTCCGCCTCGAGCGCCGCCATGCAGCCGGTGCCGGCGGCGGTGACCGCCTGACGGTAGACCCAGTCCTGCACGTCGCCCGCGGCGAAGACGCCTTCGACGCTCGTCTGCGTCGTGCCGGGCGCGACCTTGAGGTACTTGTTGTCGTGCACGTCGAGTTGGCCGACGAAGAGTTCCGTCATGGGCGTGTGGCCGATCGCCACGAAGAAGCCGGTCACCGCGATGTCGGTCGTTTCGCCGCTCTTGACGTTTTTGACCTTGAGGCCGGTGACGGTGTCCTCTTCGACGCCGAGCACCTCCTCGACGGTCGTGTCCCACATGACGTTGATTTTCGGGTTGTCGAGCACGCGCTGCTGCATCGCCTTGCTGGCGCGCAACGCGTCGCGGCGGTGGATGAGCGTGACGCTCTTGCAGAGGCTGGTGAGGTAGGTCGCTTCTTCCGCCGCGGTGTCGCCGCCGCCCACGACGGCGACGTCCTGGTTGCGGAAAAACGCGCCGTCGCAGACCGCGCAGGCGGAGACGCCCTTGTTCTTGAGCTTCTCCTCGCTGTCGAGGCCGAGGTAGTTGGCGCGCGCGCCGGTGGAGACGATCACGGTTTCCGCGAGGTAGGGCTCATCGCGCTCCGCCCAGACCTTGAAGGGGCGCTCGGAGAAGTCCACTTTGACCACGTCTTGCGTGATGAACTCGGTGCCGCACTTTTCCGCCTGCCCGCGCATGCGGCCCATGAGTTCCGGGCCCGTGATGGCGTCGAAGCCGGGGTAGTTCTCGACCTCGGTGGTGAACATGAGCTGTCCGCCGGGAATCAGGCCGCCCGCGTTGAAGCCCTCGATGCAGAGAGGCTCAAGGTTGGCGCGCGCGGCGTAGATGGAGGCGGCCAGGCCCGCGGGGCCCGAACCGACGATGATTGTCTTGCGGACATCGGAGTTGCTCATTCACGCTTTGATACCCGAAAGGGGCTCCCGGTTGCAGGAATGGGGCGGAACCTCTTAGCCCGCATAATTCATGAGGCGCGGGCGCATCGGGAGCAATTCTTGCGGTAGTGAACACCAGGGCGCGGCACGGCGCGGTTTTCGAACTACGGCGTGCCCTTCTGGGCGAGGACAGATCGTCGAGATCAAAGAGAGAGCCCGAAGGCGACCCGGAGGGGTCGTCTAGGACGACCGATGCATCGCTACGGCGCCGTCAGGTGCCGTGCCGGAGACTCTGCGGCGATCTGGTCCGGCCAGAAACCGCGCCTCATGAATCATGCGGGTTATGGGCTTCGTCGTCACGCACTCCCCAAGTAGAGGCTGAGCTCACGCTGGAGCGCCGAGTAACGACTGTAGCCGGCGCGGATCCCGGCTGTCCATTCGCCTGTGTCGGGAGTCGGATCGAGCGCGACACATGCCGCGACGATCTGCGCTGCATGGGCATAGTGCCTGCGGCGCTGGTGATCGGTGACGCCGCGGAGCCGCTTCTCGGCGGCCTTGCGCATCGCCCGGAGCACGGCCTTTCGGGCGGTGGTGCTTACGCGTCCGTCGATGGCAGCCAGCCTGACGACCGCCTCCAGCGTGGGCGTCGCGAGCCGAGGCTCGTCGGTCTCCATCCAAGGTTCCGCATTCTGGGATGGTGCCACCGCTTCGCCTCCGAGCAGCGTGCAGAACAGCGGAAACAGCAGATGCCCGGGATGCTCTTCGTCTGACCAGCCGAGGCCCGGCGCCGCGGCCAGCAGCCTCGCGGCTGACGCATGGTCGCCGAGCAGCACGTGGAGCAGCGCTCGCTGGGCGCTCGACTTCTTCGGGCAGACATCGAGGGCCTGCGCTGCACGCTTGCGCACGACCTGCCGGCTGGAGGACGAACCGATCCAGCGGCGAAGCCGTGGCATGCTCGGCTCCTCTTGCCACGCTCGCTCGAGCCGACGCGGAAGGTCACGGCGACCCAGTTCCTGGGCGGCAAGCGCGGCACCATCCAGAAATTCACTGCGCGAGCAGGACAAGTCGCGCGTGCCGGTGACGATCGCAGCCGCCTCCTCGTACGCGGGCAGGGCTCTCTTCCAGTCCCGCGACTCGACGAGCATGCGACACCAAGCACGCAGATCGTTGGCGCGCTTCGACGATCGCGCGATCTCAGCCAGTCCGTCGGCCCCCTGCATTCGCTGGACCACCTCGCGAAGCCGTTGGTCCTGTTCGGTATCCCAGTCGCTCGTGCGATCGGCTGAGGCGTCTTCCTCCATCAGCGTCCGCCATTGCGGCAGGAAGGTGTCGAAGTCGGATAGCGGCTCGACGGCTACCCGCTCCATCTCGCGGAGCGGATCCCAAAAGAGCCCGACTTCACGCATCTCGTCGATGGCCGTGCGCACGGCGCGCGCGCGCTCGGCGGGCGCGGCGGTCATGTAGATCGACACCACGTATTGCGCGGCGCAATCACGCACGTCGGCACCGAGCACATCATCGACCATCTCGCGCTGACCGAGGTCGATTTCGCACTCGCTGATCGGCGGAACCAACGCTCCGAAGATCCGCGCCGCGGCGGCGTAGTCCTTGCCTATGAAGGCGTTCGAGCCCTGCCGCAGACGCTCGTCGATGTCGGACGGATCGGCGTAGCCCAAACGCTTGGCAGCCTCGACGAAGGAGAGAATCTCGGCGACGGCAGCATCGGACGGGCTCGCGGGCCTCCAGCCGGATGCGTTGCGCGCGGCGCGCTCGATGAGGCGGCTGACGAACCGGCGATAGGTTCGCTCATCGATCTCCAGCAGCATCTCCTGGACCATGGCGCGCAACTCGTCGGTCTCCATGGCCGCGAGCGCCGCGTCGATGTCGGGTGTGTCCGGGCTCGACGCTGCGCCGGCGTGTCTGCGCCTCACGACAGATCCAGCTGGTGGCCGAGAACTTGCGTTACGAAGCGCCGGCCGAGAGTTTCAGTCGCCACGAGGTCGCGGATGCGCTTCTGGACCTCGTCGGCGCGACCGGCGTGTGCGGCCGCCTGCATGGTGTGATCGTAGGCGGCCTGCACATTCAGGCTTGTGATCTGGTAGCCGTATCCCCTCACCAGCCATTGGAGTGCGGCGACACCGACCTCGATAGCGAACGGCGGGTTCTTCTCTTGGAAGTCACGCACTGCCCGCGTGAGCGTCTGCGGTGAGCACCGCGATCGCTTGGCCAGCGTGACGGCCTCGTCGTAGAGCTTCGCGCTCTTGGCCACTGCGAACCACTTGCCCACATTGCCGGGCGTCGAGGCGACCAGATTCTCGAAAATCTCGGAGGGTTCCTTGTGTGGGTACTTCTTGACGATCCCGCGGAACCGCGCCAGGTGAGTGAGGGCTTGAGTGGCCCGCAATCCGTAGCGGCGATACGCCTCGTCTGCGAGGCCGGACGAGAGCAGGATCTCCTCACACAGGCTGTCGATGTCGTGGTCGCTCGCCCATGGACCGCGACTGCTTTCCGCCTGACGTATCGCTTCGGCTTTTCGCCCCTGTGCGGCCATCGCCTTCACGGCCCAACGGCGGTAGGGCCAGAACTTCTCAGCCTTGAGGAGATCGACAAGATCCGCGTGGCGCTCGGCTGCGTAGAGCGCGCTGAGGCAGGCCGGTGTGCCGTGGAAATGGCCCCGCACCTGCTTATCGGGGCTGAGCGCCATTTGGGTAGCGTCCAACAACCGCTCTGCCCACTTCGATGCCAGCTCAGCCGAAGCGCACAACTCACCCCAATGCTCGGCGAGTTGATCGATGGAGCGCATCAGGTCATCCCTATGCGCCTCGAACAGCCGCTCCAGCCAATTTGCGCGGAGCGTCTTGTCGGCGGGCGCCTCGACGATGATCGGAACGAGAGCGATAATGGCGTTGTGTACCGCCGTGCCCATTGCACCGGAGGAGCTAGCGACGCCCTCCAGCGCCGGGGAGAGCCGTTCGAGCAGGAGTACCGCGCCCTCGGCGGCGAGGATCGCGTCGTTGCGCGCAACCTTCTTGATCTCGGAGACCGCCTCCTTGACGCGCTTGATGGCGGGCTGCGATTTCCAGCCGAACGCGCCGCGACGAAAGCGCGCCTGAAACTCCCACTTGTGGTGCATGGCGGCGAATGATAGCGGTTCTCTGCCGCATCTCGCACAGCCGGCGGGGAGCTACCGCGGAGGTCGCCCTTGCCGGTCTACCCGCCCGACGTCGGACCCGAACCCCCCGAGGATCCGCCCGCGGGGGCTGTGGGTTTGGTGGGGCGCGGGGTTTTGGAGAACGCGGGCGAGTTGCCGAGGTTGCCCTTGCCCGGTTTGGCCAGCCCCTTGATCTTCTCGACGCGGTAGACGTGGATCTTGTTGCGGGCGATCTGTTCGCCGAAGGGAGTGCCGCGATAGCGTTTCAGCAGCGCGTCGCGGCGTGCGAAAATCTCGGGGCCTTGTTGCGGGCCGCACTCCGTCCGGCGCAGGCCCGGGAACTCGTCGCTGTCTTCTTCCCAGGCGTCGTCGGGGGCCTTCTTCGCGACCGCGACTGCGTTGCCGAGCGAGAACCGCTGCACCTGCAGGATGAACTGCAGCAGGTGCGCGTCGGCGAGGTAACGGCGATCGATGGCGTCGGTCTGCGTGACCGCTTTGCCGATCGGCCTGTCGAGCAGCTTGAGTGCGCGGTCGAGAGTGTCGATCGTCCGCTCCGCGTCCCGCACGAAGTCGTCGCGCGCCGGTTCGCCCGGCCACGCGAAGTTCAGCGACTTGCCGCGTGGCGGGGGGCGTTGCGCCTGCGGCGTGGCGTTGTTCTCGCCCAGCGACGGTGTCACGCGCACGAGGTTGGCGTCTCTTGCGGCGATCAGGTGCCAGGCGCGGTTGAGTGCGCGTGCGAGCGGGCGCTTCGCGATGTCTTTGCGAATGGCCGAGCGCGCACGCAGATCGGGCGCGAACAACTCGCATCGTGAGTAGTCGTATTGAACCGACGAGCGGCCCGACCGGTTCCACGACCACAGCACGTACTGGCCGCCGGTCTCGGCGCACAGGCGCGACAGCGCGTAGGGGCCGAACGCGGAGGGCAGCGGGTAGCGACGAAGCCCGCCGTCCTGTTGCTTGAACCCCTTGATGCGCTCGTGGAGATCCTCGGGACGCTCGACCAAGTTCAGCCCGCGCGAGAATTCGGTTTCCCAGCCGACGCCCGACCAGCGGTGGGGCAGGTGGTTGTAGGCGGTCTCGCCGCCGTGCCACGGAATCTTGCCCTTCTGGATCTTCCCCTTCTGGGGCCGCCATGGGTTCTTGCCGACGCGGTCGATGTTCTCCTCTTCGCCGGTCCACGAATAGCCGTCCAGCCAGCCGCGCCCGAACGCCGCTTCGCTGCCGATCACGCAAAAGCGCTGCCCGCGCCCCTTGAGTTGCGCCAGCACCGCCTGCGACTTGGCGTCGTCCTCGAAGTGCCAGTCGGCGAAGTAGATGACGGTGCCTTTTTCGCGATAGCCGGCGAGCGTCTTGCGCAGCGAGGCGAAGGTGCTCAAGGGCCGGTTCGTCTCGGCCAGCAGGCGCGGCAGTTCGGGCGTGAGCGCGCCGGGTGTGGGTTGGCTGACGGACGGCTTTTCGCCGAGCAGCGCAATGCGAAAGCGTCCTTCGCGCTCAATCGACTGCAGCGCAATTCCGATCTCTGCGGTTTGCGCACGCACATAAGGCGTCGCGTCGAGAATGAAAAGCGCCTCGTCCGCGTCACCGAGTGCCGCGCTCAGCGCCCGCGACAGATCGCGCTGCCTCCGCAGCGTCGGACCTGCGAACGATATGGAGCAGAGGAGGAGAAGCGGGATCAAGTAGCGCATACGGAACCCGTACGCGCGTCGAACCGCCGCCGCCCCCTAACTTGCCTGGCGCCGTACTTCCGAGTTAGCTCTCTTGGGTGGTTAGCCAGGTCGCGTACGTCTCGCAGACTTCGGCGAACGGGGCGTTCTCCGTGGAGGCGATCGTTTCGTTGCCGTGCGCGACGGTGATCGTGCCGCCGAGTTCGACGGTGCCGTCGAAGGTGGGGATCTCCTTGGCGCGGTCCAGCATCCTGTGGGCGTCGGTGATGGCGGCATCGGGTGTGCGTGACGCGGCGCGCGCCAGCGGTTGGGCCGACACGGGGTTGCCGGTGAGCTCCTGGATGAAGTCGGGGAAGCGCTTGGAGTTGCCCGGGTT
>CBDURV010000129.1:0-8715 GCA_965369495.1 uncultured bacterium | reverse complement strand
GGCGGCGCAGTTCCACGACGGTGCCGGTGCGCCGCTCGATGACGATCCGCAGGCGTGCGTTTTCCACCGCGACGCGATCGAAGCTCTCGCGCACCGTCGCACCTCCCACGCGCCGCTCGGCGCCGTCCGGCAGCAGGCTCTCCAGCATGGTGCGAAAGTCGCGCTCCCGCTGGCGCCGGTAGCTGGGGCCGTGGATCGGGCCGAGATCGGGCAGCAGCGCGCGGTAGGAAAACCACGCCTCGGTCGCCGCCGCGGTGCGCACGGGGACCGACAGATCGGTTCGCAGCGCTCGTGCGAGTGTTCGTTCCAGATCGGCCACGCGCGGGCCGAGAAACTCACCCGGCTTGCGCGGTCCCGGCCACAGCAGCACGCTGTCGCGCGGGTCGCCCCACGAGCGCACCGTGCGCGCACGCTCCAGCAGGCGCGCCATCTCCTCGGTCACCGCGACGCGCGACTTGGGCCGATGCCAAAGCTCCGCGAGGACTCCTGGGAACGCCCGATCGGGATGGACCAGCACCGCGCCCGCGAACCGTTCCGCGTCGTCGCGCACGGCGTCGTGGCAGGGCCAGGGAAGTCCGCACCAACTGGCGGGGGCCGCGTCGATTTCCAGGATCACCCGCGCGCCGCGCACTTCCCAAGCGCGCACGATCGCCGCCATCGACTGGCCCGCGATGGCCTGCAGTCCGCTGGCGTCGCGGCCGGGACGCAAACGCACCTCGACGTTTTCGGGAACGCGCCCCGCCGGAGGTTTGAGTGTGGCGCCGGTGGCGAGAATCTCAAAACGCCGCTCGGGAAAGCGCGCCGCCGCCTCGCGCCAGAGCAGCGCGTACGCCTCGGCGTGCCCCAGCGCGATCGACTCCTCGCACCAGACGCTGGTGACCTCGGGCCACAGTCCGAGCAGCGATACGCGCGGGTGCGCGAGCAGCCACGCCTCCACGCGGTCGAGGTACGCCTTGCGTGCGGCCGCGTTGGTTAGCGCGAAGTTGCCGCGTGCCGCGCGCTCGCCGCGCCGCAGTGCAAACCACTCGGGGTGTGCCGCGAAGAGCGCCGGCGGCAAGAAGTCGTCGAAGCTGTTGCTCGCCACATGCAGCGCGTAGCCGAGCGCGAGAATCCGATCGCGGTCGGGCCTGGGATAACCGTCCAGGCCGCGTACCGCCCATGCCGTCGCCGGGACGGACGCATCGAACCGCCCTCCCTCGATCGCCAGCCGCCGACTGTTCGTCCAGACGCGCGGTTGAATCGCCAGATCGGTCGCCGAGGGCACGTGCGGCTCCGCGCCGCCGAAGCGGCAGCCCCAATCGCGCAGCAGATCGTAGGCGACCAACACCGGATAGCGGCCGCTGACCGTCACGCCACCGTCCCGCTCGACGATGCGGTAGCCGTCGGTGGTGTCGGTCTCGAAGCGCAGCGCAACTGCGGGACCCTGCGCCGGTAACGCCGTCTTGGCGATCAGGACGATGTGGCGTTGCAGGATTTCGGCGGCGACGCGGGCGGCCACGCTGCCGTCATGTTCGAGACGGACAACCGGCTTGCCATCGGAGACGATCGCGACCGCTGCAAGCAGGACCAGCCCGCTCAGGCTCAATCGCGCGCCTCCGGCTGGACAAGTTTCGCGGAAATGATGCGGTCCGTGGCCCCGAGGGCATCGACGATCTTCATGCCTTCGATAACGCGGCCGAGCGTGCATGATTTTCGATAAAGATGAAGATGGCCGGTGGTGAGCACGAGAGTCCGGTCGGGCAGCATCGCGAGCGTGCCGCGCCAGGCGAGTCGGCGTTCGTCCGCCTTGCCACAGCGCGCCGCCCGGTCCATGCCGCCGAATGCGAATCCCAAACCACCCGTTGCCCAGGTCGGCTTGATGTCCTTGTAGCCGCCGGCAGCGAGCCAGCCCGAAATCAGCTTGTCGTAGCCCGGTTCGCGGAATTCGTAGAGCTCCACAACCACGCGGCCGCGCGTCGTCTCGATCTCGAAACGCGGGCGCGGGCCGCGTGCCGCCTCGATCCAGGCCTGCTCGCGCTCCCACGAGGTCCGAATGCCGATCATGCGGTCGATGACGCGCGGATCGATGCCGCGATTCTCTTTTTCGAAGTCGTCGAAGCGGCAGGCGGTCAACAGCAGCATCGTGCGCTCCTGCGCCACCGGGGGCAGCGCGCGCGCGTCGGGCAGGCGCTGGATGAGCTCGCGGTATGCCGCGTCGGCCTCCACCAGCCGATTGGCGCGCCGGAGCAGGTGGCAGCGATACCAGAGGCCGTGCAGCCTTGCGGGGGCGATGGAGAGTTCGCGCGCGCACGCCGCCAGTTGCGCATCGACCTTGGCGCGGTCGAACGTGTTATCGAACGCGGCGGAGATCCGCGGCTTCGCCACCTTCCGCTTGAGCGCGATGTCGAGCGTCTCCGCAAACAGCTCGAGAGCCCACTTATTGACGCCGTCCTCCTCCTCGGTCACGTAGAGCGGCGCCTTGATGTCCCACTCGGCTCGTACCTGCGGCCAGCGCGCCGGGGGGACCTGGAACGGGGGCTCCGCCCCTCGTCGCGCGGGTGCGATCGATAGATGCAGCGCGAACGGTTTGTCGTGCGGCAGATTGAGCGCCGCGAGTGAGATGCAGAATTCCATCGACCACGACTTCGCCGCTGCACCCAAGACCTGGCAGCGCAGCCGCGAAGAGTAGACGGTGGAATAGGAGGCCGTGTTGTGCGTCTCCCAAGCCGAACGCCGGAGCAGGAGCGGGGGCAGGGGGGTGAAGGGGGCGCGGGGGAGGAACCCGGCGGGGGTGATCCGGAAGAGCGAGACGATGTCGCCGCCCGGTCCGGCGACCCGCAGATCGATTCGCTCGCCGCGATAGGGCCGCGGTATCTCGATGCCGAGGCAGAGCACGCGGCCGGCTGTTCGGAGGTAGGCGGTCCCGCCCGCGAGGTCCATGCGGAGCGCCGATTTCCACTCTTCGGGGCCTATTTTCCCGTCGAGAACCAGCATATCCCCGCTGGGGAGATCCGCGCCGAGGGCGGAAGTGGCCAGTATTCCGAGCAGAATGAGGGCAATGAAGCGGGCCATGGAAGCGCGGATTCTACCTATCTCTTTGTGTGACAACGGATTGCACGAACTGGGGCGGCCTAATGCCAGCCCCCGGAAAAACCGAAAATCTTTCCGGGCAGCGTCAGAAATCGCTTTTCGCTGCGCGTACACTCTATTGCAGAGTGAACCCACCGTGGGCAAAGACCCCACGCAATCAATCAGGAGGAAATTAGATGACGCCCCGTCGTTTGGCGCTTCTCGCCGTTCCCGCGCTTCTCGCGATCTCGGCCATGGTTACTCCCGCTGAAGCGGGCTGATGCGGCCGTTCGAGTGCCAGTATGGCGCTCCTCCGGATTAACTGGGATACGCGTGCCTCGATTGCGCCGCAGGCAGCCGCCACCGGCGACGCCGTGGCGACCGATGCGAATGCCGGTTCGCGCTTCCTCGAGCGACCGATGTTGGTCTACGTGACCAGCGACGACGCCACCAACTCCATCTCCCGCAAGCTCGAAGATGTCGGCTTTGCGGATGAGCGGGTTGCGATCGGCTCCAAGTTCTTCAAGTGCGTCAAGATCTCCGCGGGCAACGCCCTGCAGGATCGCCTGATCAAGGCCAACGGCAAGGCCACGCCTCGCCTGCTCTTCGTCAAGCGTGACTACACCGTCATGGCGACGCTCGAGAAGAAGAACCTCAGCGGCGGCAAGATCGTCAAGGCGATGGCCAAGCTCGCCCGCGCTGAGTACAAGAACAGCTTCGACTCGATGGTCTCCAGCTACGCCAAGCTCCTCAACGAGCTGGATCGTCTCGAGGGCAAGAAGGCGCAGATCGCCGACAACGAGCGGCGTGTCCGCGAGAAGCCCAACAAGTCGAAGGCGAAGAAGATCGAGCGCGAAAAGGCCAAGTACGACAAGGCCGTCGCGGAATGGAAGGCCAAGGAAGAAAAGCTCCTCGCCTTCAAGCCCAAGACGCTCAAGAAGTCCGTTACCTAACGGTGTTGTTGGCCCGGTGTTGCTGGCTCAACACCTGACGGTGTTGAAGCGGCGTCGCTGGTCGCCCGATAGCGATTAATCAGGGGCTCGGTCTTTGGACCGGGCCCCTGTTTTGATTTGCTTAGGATGTGGGCGTGGAGATGGACGCGCTCACGGATCCGCTTTCGATTCGCCAGCTCGAGGTTTTCGTCGCGCTGATCGAGGAGACCTCGTTCACGAAGGCGGCCAAGCGCCTGGATCTGTCGCAGTCCACCGTGAGCGGCCACATGGCCGACCTCGAGCGCAGGCTGGGCGCGCTGCTCGTCGAGCGCCATCGCGGCGGCGTCCGCGCCACCGCCGCCGGAGAGGCGCTCCTGCGTCCTGCACGCGAGGTGCTGCGCGCCGAAGAAAGCGCACGCTCGGCGGTGCGCGAGCTTTCCGGCCTCGTCCATGGGCGCCTCGTCATCGGCGCCTCGACCATTCCCGGCTCCTATCTCCTGCCCGAATTGCTGGCGTCGTTCCACGCCGAGCATCCCGGCATTCGGCTGGGCGTGGCAGCCGGCGACTCGGGAGAAATCCTCGACCGGTTACGCAGCGCGGATCTCGAAATCGGCGTCATCGGCGTGGAGCCGGACGACGCGAAGCTCGAGTCGCTGCCGATCGGGGAGGAGCGTCTGGTGCTGGTGGTCGCGCCCGGACACCCCGCCGCGCGCGGGCGTTCCGTGACGGTCAGCGAGTTGCGCCGCTATCCGCTCGTCCGGCGCGAGCAGGGATCCGGCTCCCGGCTTGCCACCGAAGCCGCGCTGCGCGAACTGTCCGATATCGCCGATGGCGGGGAGCCGGAGCCGCTGCCCGTCGCGTGCGAAATGGGCAGCACGGAATCGCAACGAGCCGCCATTCGCGCGGGACTCGGCCCCGGCTTTCTTTCCAGCCTCGCCGCCGCCCACGAGATCGAGGCGGGGCGGCTGGTTGAAGTGCCGCTGCGTCGATTCAAGGTCACGCGCCGGTTCCATCTCGTGTTCCGTAACGAGTCGGTTTTGAGCCCTGCGGCGCGCGCGTTCGTCGCAGCCATGCGAATCCGTTGATCCGGCGTCACTGAGAGGCTGTGAATAAATCCATCTGGCTTCGGGCGGCTGCGCTTGCGCGTGGACTGCGCCGCGCCAACGAAGCGGTATTCTTGGATACAGCCATCGTCGGCGCGGCTTGCCACACACAAGCTCGCTCGCCCTCGGGCCGACGATGGATTGCTTCACAACCTCTGAGTTGCGAAACTGCACACTTCCTGTGCAATTTCTCGACGCTTTGGCCGATCGGCCCCTCCTTGGCGACGGCGCGATGGGCACCCTGCTCTACGCGCGCGGCGTTCCCTACGACCAGTCGTTCGAGGCGCTCAACCTGCTGCGCCCCGGCGTCGTGCGCGCTGTGCATGACGCCTACATCGCCGCCGGCGCGCAGGTGATCGAGACCAACACCTTCGGCGGCAACGCCGAACGGCTGGCGCTGTCGGGCGACGATGGCCGGGTGCGCGAGCTCAACATCGCCGGTGCGCGCCTCGCACGCGAGGCGGTGGCGGACCGCGACGTCTTCGTGGCCGGCTCCATGGGCCCCATTTCCCAGGAAGCGCGGCGCCCCGGCGCGCTCAGCGACTCCGAGATCGCCACAATCTTCCGCGATCAGGCGACCGCGCTAGTCGAGGGCGGCGTCGATCTTCTGATGATCGAGACCTTTACCGATCTGCGCACGCTGCGGATCGCGTACGAGGCGGCCCGCTCGGTCGCCGAGGGACATCCGATCATCACGCAGATGGCGTTCCTCGAGCGGTCGGGGACGTTTTCGGGCGATGAGCCGGTCCCGTCGTTGACGGAAATGTGGCGCATGGGCGCCGATGTCGTGGGCGTCAACTGCGGACGCGGCCCGAAGCTCATTCACGACATCCTGCGCGACTTTGCGCCGACGACCGGCGTGCCCATCAGCGCGTACTTCAACGCCGGTTCGCCCGATCTCGTCAACGGCCGCCACATGTATCTCAACCGCCCCGGCTACCTCGCGGACATGGCCGAGCGCCTCGTCAAGCGGGGCGTGAACCTGATCGGCGGCTGTTGCGGCACGACGCCCGAGGACATCGCCTGCATGGCGGAGCGCGTCACGAAGACGCCGCTGCGCGTGCGGCCCAAGGTGGCGCTGCCGCCCCCGGCCGTCGCAATGGTCGATGTCGCGCCCGTGTTCCCGCCCGGGTTTCTCGATCGCGACGTGCACGAGCCCACGATCATCGCGGAACTCGATCCGCCCCGCGGCCTCGACTACGAGAAGGTGCTCCAGGGCGCGCAGCGCATGGCGGAAGTGGGGGTTGACCTCGTCAGCGTCGCCGAGAATCCGCTGGCCAGTCCGCGCATGGGCAACCTCGCCATGGCGCTGCTCATGAAGCAGCACGCCGGAGTCGAACCGCTCGTGCATTTCACCTGCCGCGACCGCAACCTGATCGGCCTGCAGTCGGACATCATGGGCGCCTACGCGATGGGACTGCGCTACCTGCTCGCCATCACCGGTGACCCGGTTCCCCGCGGCGGCGAATTCGGCGCCAAGGGTGTCTACGACGTGGTCTCCTTCGGGCTGGTCGAAATGGTGGACGGGCTCAATCGCGGCCGCAATGCGGCGGGTGCGAGCATCGTGCGTCCCACGCGCCTGCGCATCGGCGTCGCGTTCAGCGGCAACGCGAAACACCTTCATGTCCAGGTGGATCGTTTGCGCAAGAAGGCGGCGCTGGGGGCGCAGTTCGCCCTCACGCAGCCCTGCTGGGATCCGCAACGGCTGGCGGAGATCTACGAGTCGCTCGACGACGTGCCGGTGCACCTGTTCCTTGGCCTGATGCCGTTCGCCTCGGAGCGCAACTGCGAGTTCCTGCACAACGAAGTGCCCGGCATGACGGTGCCCGACGAGGTGCGTGCGCGCATGAAGGGGCTTTCCGGCAAGCAGGGACGCGCCATGGGTGCGCGCATCTGCGAGGAACTGCTCGACGTCATCGCGCAGTACTCGGGCCGCGCCTACTTCATTACGCCCTTCAACCAGTTCGAAACGACGGCGCATCTCGTGGAGTACTTCCGCGAGCGCAAGCGCGCCCAGGCCAGGGGAGAATGATGTCGCTGTTCGGCAAATCCAAGGCGGACGATGCCGCCCTCGCCGCGCGTTACAAGCGCATGCTGGCGGTGGCCAAGAGCCTCGCGTCGGAGCGCGATCTCAAGAAAGTGCTGACCGTCGCGGTGGACGCCATCGTCGACTTCACCAACGCGGAACGCGCCTTCGTCTGGCTGGGCGATGCCGATAACGGTTCCGTCGCGGTCGCCCGCAACGTGGACAAGGAAAACGTGCGCAAGCCCGCCGGCAAGGTGAGCCGTTCGATCATCAAACGCGCGATGGACGAGACCGAAGTCGTGTTGACCGACAACGCGTCGGAGGACAGTGACTTCCTCGGCAGCGCGTCGATCGGCGAGATGAAACTGCGCTCGGTCATCTGCACGCCGCTTGCGCTGCACGGCGAGGTGATCGGCGCCATCTACGTGGATCACCGCTTTCGCGACGCGGAATTCACCGAGGAGGACATGGCGCTGCTCGAGGAGTTCCGCGACCTGACGGCGATCGCCATCGGCAACGCGCGCCTTTTCGAGGAGAACGTCGGCCAGCGCAAGCGGCTGGAGGAACTCAACGAGCGACTCAGCAAGGAGGTCGCCCAGCAGAACGCGGAGGTGGAGGGGTATCGCCGCAAGCTCCGCTCGCTCAAGCCGCGCGACAAGTACCGCTACGACTACTCCGCGATTATCGGGAACTCGCCCGCCATTCGGGAGGTGTTCGCGATTCTCGATCGCGTCATCCCGACCGACTTTCCGGTGCTCATCGAAGGTGAGAGCGGAACCGGCAAGGAGTTGGTCGCCAAGGCTGTGCATCACAACGGCCCGCGCAAAGACCAGCCGTTCCTGACCGAGAACTGCGGTGCGTTGCCTGAATCGCTGCTCGAGAGCGAGTTGTTCGGGCACACGCGCGGTGCCTTCACCGGCGCCGATCGCACGCGCGACGGCCTGTTTCAGCGTGCGCACGGCGGGACGCTCTTCCTCGACGAGATCGGGGAGATGTCGCCCGGCATGCAGACCAAGCTGCTGCGCGCGTTGCAGGAGGGCGAAGTGCGCAAGGTCGGCTCGACGCAGGTCGAGAAGGTGGACGTGCGCATCATCTCCGCCACCAACCGCGAACTGCGCCAGGCGGTCGCCGACGGCACGTTCCGCGAGGATCTCTACTACCGCATCAACGTCGTCGGTATCCGGCTGCCGCCGCTGCGCGAACGGCGCGAGGACCTGGAGACCTTGCTCGAGTTCTTCCTCGAGCAGACCTGCCGCGATGCCGGTTGCGAGCGCAAGAAGTTCAGTGCCGCCGCGCTCAAGATTCTCACCTCGCATACCTGGCCCGGCAACGTGCGCGAGTTGCAGAACGAGGTGAAGCGCATGGTCGCGCTGGCCGACGACGTGATCGGTCCCGAGTTGCTCGACTCGCTCAAGGCGAGCGCCAGCGGCCCCGGCAGAGCCACCCGGCGTGGCGGCGGACTCGGCGGCCGCGCACTCAAGGACCTCGAGCGCGAGGCGATCGCCGAGACGCTCAAGATCACCGGTGGGAACAAGGCGGAGTCGGCCAAGCGACTCGGAATCTCCAGGCGGGCGCTCTACGACAAGATTGAGAAGTACGGACTCAA
>CBDURV010000128.1:0-8798 GCA_965369495.1 uncultured bacterium | reverse complement strand
CCGTTCTCCGTGAAGCGCGCGGCGTTGGCCACCAGGTTGAACAGCACCTGCTTGAGGCGCGTCGGATCGGCGAACAGCGACGTCGCCGTGCATGAGACCTCGAGCACGTTGCCGCGCGACTCCGCCAGCGGCAGCACCGTCGCCACGACATCGTCGATCAGTGCGCGAACGTCCACCTGCTCGGGGTGCAGCAGGATGCGCCCTGCCTCCACCTTGGAGAGGTCGAGCACGTCGTCGATCAGGCGCAACAGATGCTTGCCGGCGCGGTGGATACGCTCGAGATCGTCGGCCAGTCCCTTGGCACCGTTCTCCTCGGCGTCGTCCATGAGCATCTCGGAGTAGCCGAGAATGGCGGTCAGGGGCGTGCGCAATTCGTGGCTCATGTTGGCGAGGAACTGGCTCTTGGTGCGCGACGCGCCTTCGGCCTGCGCCTTGGCTTTGCGCAGTTCCGCCTCGGCGTGCAGGCGTGTGGTGATGTCGTGCGCGATCGCGAGGAAGCCGACGATCTCGCCGTCCTCGTCATGCAGCGCCGAGACGGAGAGGCTTACCGGCAGCGTCGATCCATCGGCGCGGCGGTAGCGCCAGCCGACGGCGTCGCCCTGTCCCGCGAGGCGACAGATCACCTCGAGTCCGGCCGGCGCATCCATCTCGTGCGCACGCGCCTCCAGGTCGGCGGCATCGTGGAAATCGACCGGTGACATCTGGCCGATCACGTCGCGCGACTTGTAGCCGAGCATGCGCTCGGCCGCCGGATTGAACGTGAGCACGCGACCCAGCGGATCGAACGCGATGATGGCGTAGTTGGCCGACTCGAGGATCGCCCGCTGGAGCCGAGTTACCTCGCGAATCGTCGCCGTACGTTCCTGCACCAGTAGTTCGACCTGCGCCGTGCGGGTCTTCATCGTCCAGAGATAGCCGACCGCGGCCGCCATCGCGATGAGCATCGCGCACAGTGCCATCCACGCCGCGTAGTAGTTGATCCGTTCCGCGACATACTGCGGGTCGGGAGGGGCGACCTCTACGACGATCGTCCGTTTGCCGAGGCTGAGTAGCTGCTCGTACGCCGGCTTGCCGGAAACGGGTTCGCCAAACAGCGAAGTCTCGGTCCTCAGCAGTTGGAGGTGCATGGCCATGGCATTCGCATTGAACCGCGTTTTCGCGGCGTTCACGATGTAGGGAATGCGCACCAGGACGGCGATGACCCCAACCTGATCCCCGTCCGTCGAGCGTGCGGCGCCGAACACCAGAACCGACCGTTTGTCGAAGGGGAGTGCGCCGAACGAGGGTGGATCTTCCACGTCGAGTATCGTCGCGAACTCGGCCCGCTTGCCGAGCACGATGTGGGAGGCGCCCGGGTCAGCGCCGCAGGCGTATTGGACGACGACCTCATCACCGTCGCACTTCGCGTAGTAGAACACCGCGATCTCGTCGTGGTGATTATCCAGTGTCAGTCCGTCGGTGAACTTCGTGAACTCCGGGAAACTGACGTCCTTCGACGCGGCGAAGAAGCTGGTGAGGGCGAGGACCGTTTCCTCGACGGTGGCGAACTCGAGTTCGACGAGTCGAACCACGTTCTGGGCTTCGCGTTCGTACTCGCCCTCGATCATGCTGCGCTCGTGCCCCGTGAGCACGCGCCAGCCGAGAACGGAAAACGCGATTCCCCCTACCATCACGGCAGCGAGGGCTACCCATGCTCGCCAAGCCGAATGCACATCCCAAGACTACCGAAATCAGGCGTCGGGCGCGGTGACCGTCTCGCGGCGCAGGCTGACTTCGCGCAGGTAGAGGAACGCGAGCCAGTAGGTGAGCACCTCGCGGAACTCGGAGAAATTGCCCGTCAATGAGCCGCTGTGGTGCCAGCCGTTGCGCTCGAGCGCGCGCGCCAGGTTGCCCGTCGCCACGATTACCAGCAGGGTGAACACGGAGTACGCACTCGGCACGAACGGACGCAGGCGCGGCGGCAGGTACCGGACGAGGAAGGGTGCAATGGCGAATGCGGCGACCGTCACGGTATCCACGAGAAGCATGATGTATTTCACCCGTCGCCCGCTGTTGTGCAGGTTGACGTTGACCCTGTAATCGAACGGAATGTCGTTCCACGCCCGGTACCAATGCATGCCGTAATCGACTTCCTCGAGCAGCACCAGGCAGGCGAGCAGTGCGATGGCCGACCACGCCAGCCGCCCGCGCAGCGACGGTTCGCGTCGCGCGGAGACGACGCAGAGAATGGCCATGGCGAGCAACGTCAGGTTCTGCGCGTTCTCGACAAGTCCCTCCTCCCGGTTGGGATAGGGTGCGCTCAGGTTCCGCAGCCACTCGACCTGCGAGAAGTAGGCGGCAACCAGGCCGATGGAGACGATTGCGGGAAGAATCCCGTAGAGGAAGAGGCGCTGCCGGTCGATGGCGGAACTCTACTCGTAGCGCGTCCGAGACTCACTGCCTCAACGTGGCCCCGAGAAATATCGTTGGCGAATAGGGGAGTTCGGCGCGCAGTCCCTACCGGGGATACATCGGAGCGACCGTGTGAATTTCGCCCGGATGCCGAGCATCCCGGGCTGGTTATCGTCACCGTTATCCAAAGACCTCGCGTCGGGTGGCCGATAGTAGAATCAGGCGCCTCCTCCGGGGCGCCTCATACCCATCTCGACTGCTGGCCCATTTCGACTACTGGCCCATACCGACGACTGGCGGCACATTTCCATGGCACAGGCACGGCTCAACTACACCAATACGATTTTCCTCGCGACGGCCCATCTGGCGGCTGCCTTCGCCATCGTCTACCTGTGCGTCTTCCACTTTTCGTGGTGGTCGCTCGGGCTGGGACTGATCTGGGGTGTCTTCTGCGGGCTCGCGATCACCGGCGGCTACCACCGCCTGTTCGCGCATCCGACCTACAAGGCGGCGTGGCCGCTGCGCCTCTTCTACCTGCTTTTCGGCGCGGCATCCGTGCAGAACTCCGCGCTCAAGTGGTCGGCCGATCATCGGGACCATCATGCGGAGACGGACCACGACGCCGATCCCTACAACGCCCAGAAGGGGTTCTGGTGGTCGCACATCGGGTGGGTGTTTTTCGAGAAGCGCGCGGGGGAGCGCATGGAGCGGGTAGACGATCTCAAGAGCGATCCGCTGGTGCGTTTCCAGGACCGCTTCTACATTCCGATGGCCGTCACGACTGCGGTGCTCGTGCCGCTCTTCATCGGGTTCGCCTGGGGCGATCCGATCGGCGCGATGCTGTGCGCCGGATTCCTGCGCCTGGTCGTGCAGTGGCACGCCACCTTCGCGATCAACTCGGTCGCGCACATGGTGGGGACGCAGCCCTACTCCGACGCCACCTCGGCGCGCGATAGCTGGATCACGTCGCTGATCACCTTCGGCGAGGGCTACCACAACTACCATCACCGCTTTCAGGGCGACTACCGCAACGGCGTGCGCTGGTATCACTTCGATCCCACCAAGTGGTTCGTCTGGTCGATGTCCAAGGTCGGCGTCACAAGCGACCTGCGGCGCATGCCTAGGCAGGCGATCGAAGGTGCCAAGGCTCGCATGAACGCCGCACGCCAAGCGGTCCGGCGCTGATGTCCCGCATCGTCGCCTTCGCCGGGAGCGCGCGCCGCGACTCCGTGAACCGGAAGCTGATCGCCGTCGCCGCGCCCGCGCTGCGCGAAGCGGGCAGCGAGGTCACGGTGGTCGAACTTGCCGACTACACCATGCCGCTCTATGACGGCGACTGGGAGGCTGCGCACGGACTGCCCGAAGAGGCGCTGGCGCTCAAGCAGGTCGTCTGCGCGCACGACGGATTCCTGCTCGCCTGCCCCGAATTCAACGGCTCGATCACGCCGCTGCTCAAGAACACCATCGACTGGCTCTCGCGGCCCGCGCCCGACGAGCGGCCGATGGCCTGTTTCCGCGGCAAGACCGCGGCCCTGATGAGCGCCTCACCCGGAGCCATGGGCGGCATGCGCGGCCTGGTGCATGTGCGCGCGATCCTTGGCGGCATCGGCGTGCATGTGTTGCCCGCGCAGGTGTCGCTGCCCGGTGCGTTTTCCGCGTTCGCGGAGGACGGTTCGCTGGTCGATGAAGCGGTCGCGAAGCGAGTCGTCTCGCTGGCTGAAGGGCTGCACGCGCTTACCTCGGCGCTCGCAAGGTAGTCCACGTGCGCGTTCTCGGCATTCTGCTTCTCGTTGCCGCCGTCGCGGGCGCCGGTGACTGGCCGTTCGGGCCGGGCTCGGGCATGCGCGGCTGGGACCTCTACAACTTCGGTCTGCTGGGCGCGAAGGGGTCGGACGCGGACAAGGCGCCGCCCGCCAACACGCCGCCGCAGGGCGGTCGCCGTAGCTTCAACGTCGATCGAAGCGGCGGGGACGACGGGCCGGTGCGACTGCGCATCGAGATCCTCTATCCCGAGGGTCCGGCGCAACAGGCCGGTCTGCAAAGGGGCGACGTGATCATCGGCGCCGGCGGGAAGAAGTTCACCAAGGGCTCGTTCGCGCCGTTCGCGAAGGCGCTGCTCAAGGCGGAGTCCACGACCGGCAAGCTGGTGTTGCTTGTGCAGAAGGGCGGCCAGGGCAAGGCGCGCAAGGTGGAAGTCACGCTGCCGGTTTCGAAGGTCGGCAAGGACGCCGCGAAGCCCACCAAGGGCAAGGGACGCCGCGCGCTCTGGGAAGCGTCGCTCGCCTGGTTGGCGCAGCGTCAGGATGCCGACGGCGGCTTCAAGCAGACGCTCTCGGGCAATAACGGCGCCGTGGTGCAGACGGCCATGGCGGGTCTCGCTTGGCTCGGCGGCGGCAGCGATCTGGAACACGGCCCCTACAAGGACAACCTGATGGGCGCGGCGGAGTGGCTTGCCGCCAACGTGACCCAACTCGGCGACGGCAAGGCGGGCGAGCGCGGCACGAAGGCGTCGTGGTCGCAGAGCAACTGGGGCTATGCGCACGCCGCGATCTTTCTGGGCGAACTGTATGCGCGCACACCCAACCGCGCGGTGCTGCAGACGCTGCACTACTGCGCGCGCCGCCTCGTGGAGACGCAGGAGGCGAGCGGTGGCTGGGCGCACGGTCCCGGCGGCCCCAACGCGCTCGGCTATGTCGAACTCAACATCGTCACTGGTCTGGCGCTGGGCGGTCTCGGCCTTGCAAAGCAGAGTGGCTATGAAGTGCCGAAGGAGACGATCGACCGCGCCGAGGCGTACCTGATCGAAAGCGGCAGCGGGGATGGTGGCATCGCCTACTCCGCCAAGCCGGGGCAGCGCGGCCAAGGCAACATCGGTCGCACGGCGGGCACGTGGCTCGGCTATCTCGCACTCGGCCGCGGCAAAAAACCGCTGGGCAAGAAGATGGGTAGCTGGGTCAACCGCAACGCCGACAAGGTGCTCGGCGGCCACGCCAGCCTGATGCAGCACATATGGCTTGCGGGTGTTGCGGCGCACGTGCACGGCAGAGCCGCCGCCAAGAAGTACTGGTCGACGTGCAAACGCGATCTCGTGTTGGCGCGCGCCCCCGACGGCTCGTTCCAGCCGCGCCCGTGGGCGGAGACGATCGGCATGGGCAGCAACACCGACGTGAGCTTCGGCGAGGTCTGGACCACCGCCGCGTGGACGCTGGTACTCGTCTCGCAGCCCGAGAAGGGCGGCCCGGTCGGATTCCCGGCGTGGTCCGGAAACGCATCCAAGTAAGATCTCGGAAGTACGGCGCCAGGCACAATTCTTCCAAGTTTGGGGTTGCGCGCGTGTTGATGGCGCATACAGTTGCGCTCGGATAGGCGGCTCGGCGATAGGACGCGAGTTGGTGCGCGTGGGAATGGTGTCCCCACCCGCTACGGAGAGACCCGTGGATTGGATAGAAACACGGACGCACGCTCCTTCGTGGGGACGTAGCGTCGGACACCGCACATGCGCGAGGCGCGATCGATGATCGGGCGCGCGACCGAATCAAAGCGGACTTGGCAGCAGGTCATTGATCAGCTGAGACCGCTTGACAGCGATCGCCGTCTGTTCCGCCTCTACTACTACACACTTCGACGGCGGAGCCTTGGCCAAACATCGGCATTTATCGGGGCGTGGATGGCGGTCTATTGTTCACAGGCCCAGATCTCCGGCGCGCTTGAGGGCTGCCTCCGCTGCGTGGCCGAAAATTGGTCTGGAATCAAGCGCAGGTTCGGCCTGCGTGGAATGCCCGACTTCATGCGGTTCCTCCTGGACCCGCACGCCTGGCCCCATGCGGAGCGCTCCAAGCCGACCCCTCAGGAGCGCCCTTGTGTTCGAGCAACAACTCCGTGGATGGAGAGGCACTGTGCGGTAGCTCAAGCGGCGAACACGCCGCGGGCGGGAGTCGGTAAGCGCGCAAGACCCGGTGCAGCGCGCAAGGGTGGGAAGGGGTAGGGCGCGTGTCCGCGACAGTGTTGCTCAGCGGCAGTTGCGGATCACCTCGGTCGCCATCCGGCGGACGGTCGTCGGCTCCCGGAACGCCTGTGCCAAGACGGCCTCAACCTCAATCCGAGTCCGCTGACCGAGCTGCGCAACCGCGGCCCGCAGGTCGCGTGAGGTATCGCCGTCCTCGATCAGCTCACCGAGCCCGGTTCGAATCGAAGCCCGATAGAGCTCGATCGCATCCCAGATCGACGCGAGCTGCGCGGTCGTCAACGTGTTCTCGCTGGTGGCCGGGTAGAAGTTCTCCATCGACTGCACGACGCGCATCACGCCCAACGACGGGTCCGGGCGTGCACCTCGTCCGGCGCTGGCGCGTCCCGCCGTTCGGGAAGCGGTGGTGAGCAGGCGCCCCTGAACCTCTCCCGCCGTGAGCGCAACAATGAACGTGACGACAAGAATCGCGGCGTTTAGGACGAGCGTGAGGCGGTTCACTGGAGATCTCCGTAACGAGGTGATTGTGCGCCTCGTGGGCGCTCGCATGTCATCCAAGAGCGTGTCCCCTCCATTGAGCGGCAACGGCTCGCTGGCGCCTACCCTCATGATCATGAGGGATCGCGATCGTGAGGGATCATGTTTATGAGGCTTCCGCGCTGCCGATTCCTCGGTCAGGATCTCCGACAGCATCGCGCGCAAGTGCGTGGCGCAAGGAGAAGAAATGCCGAGATTGGTTGCCGCGTCCGTCAAGGGTCCCCGGAAATTCGTACTGCTGGCCCTGCTGGTTTCCGCAGGCATCGCGATGTTCTTCGCGCAGCGCGCGCAGGCGGCGGTCTTCGTGACGCCGTACTGGGCGAACGGTTCCGCGTCGCAGGAAAGTGCCATCGCGATGGTCGCCAATCGCGCCATGAGCCCCGAAGGTGTGGACGTGCGCACCGGCGAACTGTTCTGGAGCCACTCGCTGCTGCGTACGCCCGGCGTACTCAACGATCTCGTGTTCTCGTTTACGTGGCGCTCGATGATCAACGGATCGAGCCAGCTCGGCAACGGAATCGTGCCGAACTGGGAAACCACGGTGGATTACGTCCTGCTGCTCCCGGGCACGCCCAACGCGCCCGGTGGCCACGTCGTGAACGTCCGTCGCGGGACGGGACGCATCGATAGCTTCGCGTGGAACGGTGCCGCCTACGTCGCGCCAGCAGACGTGTTCGACACGCTTACGCTCGTCGGCGGCCTGTACGTGTTGACGGACAACTGGGGCAACATCGAGAACTTCAACGCCAACGGCACGCTCGCGACGAGTGTCGATGGCAACGGCAACACGATCACGTGGACGCACACGGGCTTTTTGTTGACGGCCATCACCGATACGCGCGGCAAGACCTACACCGTCAACCACAACGCCAACGGCTACATCTCCTCGATCGTCGATTTCGCCAGTCGAACCTGGACGTTCGGCTACGACGCCAATGACAACCTGAGCACCATCACGACGCCGACGACGCCGGACCAGCCGGCGGGCATCGTGACGACGCTCACCTACGACGGGCAGAACCGGCTGACATCTGTCACCGACGGGCGCGGCAACGCGGTCTGGGCGTTCGGCTACGTCGGCGCGACGGGGCAGATCAACACTGTCACCATCGACGGCGATGTCGTGAACCACGGCTACGCGGCGGGCGTGACCACGCGCACCGACCGCAATGGCAACGTGCACCGGACCTATTTCACCGGGCAGCAGGTCACCAAGACAGACCAGCTCGTGGCGGCGGCCGCCAAGTACATCACGCTGTTTCGCTACACGGGTGTATTCCCGGCCAACACCGTGCTGCCGCGCGGCAACCGGATCGACCAGACGTTCGATGGCGTCGGCAACATGACGGCGCGCCGCCACCGCACCACGGACACGGCCGTCAACGACGCCTCGGATCTGGTTCACCAGTGGGGGTTCACGGCCAACCTCCTGACCTCGTACACGAATCCGAAGGGCGATGCCTGGACCATGACGCGCGACGGCGCGGGCAACCTGACCGGTATCACGATGCCGGTCGTGACGAACCCGACCTCGCAAAGCGCGTCGAAGAGCTTCACAGTCAATGGAAAGGGCCAGCGTCTCACCGCGACCGACGAGGAAGGGCGCGTGAAGCGGTACAACTTCGGCGCCAGCGGCAACAGCAAGGATCTGCTGATCAAGATCGAGATCGATCCGAGCGGCCTTGACCTGGAGACGAGCTTCACGCACGACGCCGCCGGCAACGTCATCACGAGCACCGATCCGCGCGGCAACGCCTTCAGCATCACGTGGGACAGCCTGCGCCGCTGGACGCAGAAACAGGCGCCCTCGCCCTATGCCTTCAGGATCAAGGCGAACTATGACGGCAACCACAACCAGACGAAGATCGAAACCGAGAACTTCGACAAGGACGGCAACCAGGTTGGC
>CBDURV010000127.1:0-8841 GCA_965369495.1 uncultured bacterium | reverse complement strand
GCGGTCAGGTGCACGTCGCGATACTCGACACCGGCGCGGCACATCTCCACCGCCGCGCGTTGCGCCTCGACGACGATCGCGTGCACACGCCGTTGATCGTCGTTGGGGGCGCCGCCGACGACGAAGGCGCGCGTGCAGTCGCACGAGTAGCCCTCGACCGCCGCGCCCGCGTCGATCAACACCAGGTCGCCCTTGGCGATCTCGCTGCGCGACGGCATGTAGTGCAGGATTGACGCGTTCGCGCCCGCGGCGACGATCGAGTCGAAGGCGGGGTGGTCGGCGCCGCCGCGCAGGAATCCGACCTCGAGTTCCGCTTCGAGCTGGAATTCGGTCATGCCCGCCCGCGCCGCCGCGCGCGCCTCCTCGAACCCGCGCACGGTGGCCGCGGCGGCCGCGCGCATGCGGCGCAACTCCTCGCTGTCCTTGCGCCGCCGCGCGAGGGTAATCGCTTGCGTGAGCGCCTCGTCCCCCTCGCCCGCGCCAATGGAGCGAACCGTGCGGCCTTCCAACCAGCCCTCCAGTTCCTCGACCGGTCGCCCGACCTCCGCAACATCGCCGTACCAGAGGATCTGCTCCACCGGCACGCGCGGGGCGAAGAGCGTCCACGACTTGTCACGCGCGTCGTAGGCGAGCACGCGGCCGGGCTCGTTCATGTCGGCCAGATAGCGGTGCTCCGGATGGGCGCGGAAGGGGTAGTCCTGGTCGGTGCCCGGAATCCCGATCGGCTTGCCCGAATAAATGAGCACGATCTCGTCGTCGAGCGCCCACGCCTTGGCAATGCGAGCGCGGCGCGCAGTCAGAAAATCCATGCGCGGATTGTAAACAGGTGGGGGGCGGGGAGGTTCATCGGTTGTAGGCGCGATCGCCGATGCGCGGCGGCGCGCCCTTGCCGGTGAACTGGGAATCGAACTCACCGACGGCAGAGTTCTCCAGCACACGGGTGATCCTCACGAACCCGACGAACTGGCGGCCGCGGCTCACCTTGAAATCGCATCCGACGGTGACTCCGTCGCTCTTTCCGAGCGAGAGAATCACTATGTGTCCGCGTGTCTCGAGCACGGTTGCTTCCGTATCCGGAGGGCACACGGTCCTGGTCATGCTTTGGGTCGCATGCACGAGCCAAGCGTGATGTTCGTTCAGTGCCGCAAGCTCTTGTCGGCTTGGTTTCGCTTGTGCGTGCACGGTCGGGCGCAGATGGATCGGGCGCAACAAGAGCACGCCCGCACGCGGCGTCGCGCGCAACTTCGTGCGTTCGAGGATCACGCCGAACAGCGTGTTCGCGCGGCGCCGCTCCACGCGACAGAAGTACTCGTAGCCGTCGGCCTGGGCGCAGAAGTTCCACTGGTCGTTGACGGCGTGCCACCTGCTGATCTGCACGACGATCCTAGAAGTGATCGGGGTGTCATCGATCCGTATCACGGCGCCACGGCAGTGCACGGGTTCGAACATGTTGCGCTCGATTTCAAACATCTTCTCCGCCCAGAATCGCGCTTCCCGAGTGATTGCGCGGAGTGTCGCGATGCGGTCCGCCAGGGTGCCTTCCGTCTGCACGTTCGGGGGCGGCGCCGGAACGTAGTTCGCGCTCACGCGTCGCCAGTCGATCTGGCGCGAATCGACGAGAAATGGCCCGCGCTCGTGGCTCGCCCGCACCCACTCCAAAACCGCACCGCTGCCGATGCAGAGCACAAGCAGGAGCGCGACGAAACCTCTCACGAATTCACTGTACCTAATACCCTTGGGTACATGACCGCTGCCCTGCCCGATCGCGAGCTGCTCGCGCGCCTTGTTGCGTTCGATACGACGAGCCACCTGAGCAATCGTGCGATTGCCGATTTCATTCGCAACTACGCGGATCGGCCCAATATCCGCATCGAGGAGCAGGCTTCGCCCTGCGGCGAGAAGCTCAATCTGGTCTTGTCCACCGGACCGGCCGCGGACGACCGCTCCGGTTTGACGCTGTCGGGCCACATGGACATAGTTCCCGCGACGGAACCCGATTGGGAATCCGATCCGTTCACGCTCACCGAGCGCGACGGGAATCTCTACGGGCGCGGGTCGTGCGACATGAAGGGCTTCGACGCGCTGGCGCTCAACGCGCTGGTGGATGCGAGCACGCGCGAGTTGGCGCACCCGCTCGCGGTGGCGTTCACCTACGACGAGGAGGTGGGCACGATCGGTGCGCGCCATCTCGTCGAGCAGTGGCCGCGCGTGCGCGAGTTGCCGTCGGCGTGCATCGTGGGGGAGCCGACTTCGCTGGAAGTGGTGCGCATGCACAAGGGGCACACCAAGGTAAGCGTGACGATCGAGGGCGTCTCCGCGCACAGCGCCTATCCGCACCTGGGCCGCAACGCGATCGAGGCGGCGGCGCGCATTCTTGTTTCTTTGCGCGGCCTGCGGCATCGGCTTGAACAGGAGGGCGGCGCGCTGGCCGGCTTCTTCCCCGACGCGCCGTATGTCACTCTCAATGTCGGCACGATCCAAGGTGGCTCCGCCGTCAACGTCGTGCCCGACCGCTGCACCATGCAGATCGGGTTTCGCCTGTTGCCGCGCATGAGTCGCGACGAGGTCTTGCAGCGCATCGTCATCGCCTGCCGCAACGCCGCCGGCGCCGACCCGTACGAGGTGGTCGCGACCGGCGAAAGCCCGCCGCTCTTCCTCGACGAGAACACACGCATCTACATCGCCCTCACGCAGCTGGTCGGGCAGACGGCCACCGTCAGCGCCTCGTACGCGACCGACGGCGGTTGGCTCGCGCAAGCCGGAATGGACTGCGCCGTATGGGGGCCAGGCTCGATCGAGGTGGCGCACAAGCCCAACGAGTTCATGCCCGTCGCCGAGTACGCGCGCGGCCGCGAACTGCTCGAATGCGCGGTGCGCGAGTTCTGTGGTTAGCCCAACTCGAACAGATAGTGCTGGCTGGGTGAGACGCCCACGCGCTGGATCGCCTCGTCCGCGAACTTGGGGCGCTTGACGGCGAGCTTGTAGCCGCGGCGTTCGAGTTCCGGCAGGAAATCGACGCGATCGCCGTTGGGTTCGCGCGCGGTGAGGCGGTGGCCGCCGTGGTCATCCACGTTGGGAATGATCATGAGGTGCGGCACCTTGTGGTCGCGCAGCAGATCCAGCCACCAGCCGACGGCGTTGAGCGGGCATTCCGAAAAGCCATGGACGTTTGTGGCGAGGTCGATCGGCTGCCGCTGCAGGAGCGTGTCGAGTTCGTCGAGCGGCACGGCGCTGGCGCGCGGCGAGGCATCGCGAAAGCGCAGGTTGAATTCGCACAGAAACGTCGAGACCGCCAGCGCGTCGGTGGCGTGCACGCTGACGCCGGAGAACGCCTCCACCAGACGCTGCGCCAGCCGCCCGTAGCCGGCGCCGATATCCAGCACGTGGTAGTCGCGGCGCTCCGAGATGCGCAGCGTTTCGTCGAGGAACTCGATTTCGGCGATCGAATCGAGCAGGTCGCGCGTGACCATCTGGCCGCCCTTCCACGGAAAGGCGATCGCGCCGAAAAGCTCGTCGTCCGTCAGGCGCTCCAGCAGGGCGAGCCGGTCGATGGTGGCCAGGTAGTAGGCGGTGAGCAGATGGTTGGCCTCGGTGTTCCGGTCACGGAACTGGTCGATGTTGGCGCGAAAATGCTGCAATTCGAGTTCGCCCTCGACCTGCTCGGTGGTCCCCGACACCTTCGCGTAGCGCTCCATCAGTTCGCGCAGGCGCGGGTTGTCGGCGCGCAGATACTCCGCCGCCTCGTCCGGCAGGGGGCGGTGGGGGCGCGAATCCGGGTCTGTCGGCAGCCGATCGGCGCGTAGCTGCTCCAACTCCCCGACAGGGGCGATTTCGGCCCCCAGCGGTCGCAGGAGCGCGTTGATCAGGCCGAGCGCGGTGCTCCGGAAACTCATCGATCCGTAGCCTAGGAGCCGATCCGAGCAACCGCCAGGATTCGACCGGCTGCGGCTGCGGCCAGCTTCGCGGCGCCTCCTCGCGGTAAGTTCTTTGGGATACAGCGTCGTCGGCGCCGCTCGCTGGCCTTGTCCTCGCTCGGTCTCGGTCCGATGGCGGTTACTCGGACAGGCTCCTAATCCTGCCCGGGGCGCCGGGCAAATAGAGCGTTGGCTGTTCGCGTTACGATTGCGCCCGTGAAAGACAAAATCGTCATCGCGAACTGTGGTGGATTCTGGGGCGACGACCCGACCGCGGCCAAGCGGCAGGTTGAGGGCGGCCCGATCGACTACCTGGTCATGGACTACCTCGCCGAGGTGACCATGGCGATCCTCCAGAAGCAGAAGCTGAAGGACCCGACTCGCGGCTATGCGGCCGACTTTTTGGTGCAGTTGCGCGACGTGCTCGCCACCTGCGTCGAAAAGGGCATCACCATTATCGCCAATGCCGGCGGCGTGAATCCGGAGGGCTGCCGCGACGCGGTGATGGCGCTGGCCGAGGAGTTGGGGCTGGCCGACGGCGTCCGGGTGGGCGTGGTCACCGGCGACGACATTTTTGGCGACATCGACGAACTCATCGCGGGCGGCGAGCAGTTGGAGCACATGGAGACGGGCCGGCCGCTTTCCGACGCGCGCGATCGTGTGCTGAGCGCGAACGTCTATCTGGGCGCGGCGCCGGTCGCCGAGGCGCTGCGCATGGGCGCCAACATCGTCATTTCCGGTCGCGTGACCGACACCGGCGTCACGCTGGCGCCGATGATCCACGAATTCGGCTGGGCGGCCGACGACTGGGACCGGCTGGCGAGCGGCATCGTGGCGGGCCACATCATCGAGTGCGGCACGCAGTGCACGGGCGGCAACTTCACCGACTGGCAGCTTGTGCCCGACCAGGCGCACATCGGCTACCCGGTCATCGAGGTGGCGAGCGATGGCACGTTTACCGTCACGAAGCATCCCGGCACGGGTGGACTCGTCTCGGTGCACACGGTTTCGGAACAGCTCGTCTACGAGATGGGCGCGCCCGAATACCTCGCACCCGATTGCGTCGCGCGCTTCGACTCGATCACCCTCGAACAGGAGACGGAAAACCGCGTGCGCGTGAGCGGCGTGTGCGGCGAACCGGCTCCCGAGAAGCTGAAGGTTTCGCTCTCCGTGGAGCAGGGCTTCCGCGCGTTCGGGCGCCTCATGATCAGCGGCCCCGACGCGATCAAGAAGGCGGAGCACGTCGCCGAGGTCTTCTGGACCAGCGCGGGCGGCCGCGATCACTACGCCGACACGCTCACGCAGATGATCGGCCACGACTCCTGCCATCCGTCCGTGACCGGCGGCGCGCCGGGCGAGATCATGTTGCAGGTGGCGGCACGCGACGACGATCGAAGCAAGCTGGCTGGCGATTTCGCGCCGCAGCTCGTTCCGAAGGTGCTTTCCACGGTGCCCGGCATCACCTACCTCTCCGATCAGGGGCGCCCGCGGCCGAGCGGCGTCGTCGGCTACTGGCCCGCGCTCATCGCGCGCGAAAAGGTGCGGGTCCATGTCGAGGTGGGCGGCGAGCGCGTGGAGGTCCCCGATGGGCATGGCCGCTACGAGGGCATCACCGCGTTCCTGCCGCAGGTCCCGCCGCGCACCGTCGCGCCGGGCGGCAACACCGTGCGCCTGCCGCTCTCCAAGCTCTGCCTCGCGCGCAGCGGCGACAAGGGCGACACCGCCAACATCGGCGTCATCGCCCGCTCGCCCGACATCTACCACTGGATGGTGGAAACGCTTACCGAAGCGTTCATCAAGGAGCACTTCGGCACGATCTGCAAGGGCGGCGTGGATCGCTTCGAGGTGCCCAACCTGCTGGCGCTCAACTTCCTGCTGCACCAGTCGCTGGGCGGCGGGGGCACGCTCTCGCTGCTGGTCGATGCGCAGGGCAAGACCTACTCGCAGTTCCTCCTCAGCAAGGAGGTCGAGGTGGACGAGGTGCTGTGGGCGTCGATCTCCAAGTAGCGGCGCAGGCGGCGGGCAAGCGCATCCTGTTGCCCGAGGCGGACGACGAGCGCGTCATCGAGGCGGCGCGTGAACTCGGCAACGACGCGCTCCTGCTCGATGCGGCGTTGTTGGGGGGCGCGCGGGACCGTTGCGCGGCGCTCTTCTTCGAGCGGCGCAAGCACAAGGGCATCACCGAAGCCGATGCGCGCGCCGCCGTGGAAGATCCGCTGCTCGCCGCGGCGTTGATGGTCACGCTGGGCGAGGCGGACGGATTCGTCGGCGGCGCCGTACGCAGCACCGCCGACACCGTGCGCGCCGCGCTGCTGGGAATCGGCGCGGATGATCTCGTCAGCAGTTTTTTCCTGATGCGCCTGCCGGACGGACGCGATTTTCTGTTCGCCGATTGCGGCGTCAATCCCGATCCCGACGCGGAGCAGCTGGCGACCATCGCGATCCAGACCGCGGAGAGTGCGCGCACCTTCCTGACCGAAGAGCCGCGGGTCGCGCTGCTCAGCTTTTCCACCCACGGCAGCGCCGACCATCCGCGCGTCGAAAAGGTGCGCGAGGCGACTCGCCTGGCGCGCGCGCGCCGGCCCGATCTGCTGCTCGACGGCGAACTCCAGGGCGACGCCGCGCTGGTTCCCGCCATTGCCGCCAGCAAGGCGCCGGGATCGAGCGTGCAGGGTGCGGCCAACGTGCTGATCTTCCCCGACCTCGACTCGGGCAATATCGCCTACAAACTTACCCAGCGACTGGCCGGCGCCACCGCTCTCGGGCCGGTTCTTCAGGGGCTCAGGCGGCCCGCCAACGACCTCAGTCGCGGGTGTACGGCAGCGGACATCGTGGACGTCTGCCGCATCACCGCGATGCAGGCGGCAGCTGCGGCATCCTGATAAACTCCCGCCATGACCGGCCCGAAGCGCGCGCGCTGTCCGTCCTGCCGTAAACCGGTGGAAACCGAGGTTGCCAAGCGACCGGTGGACTTTCCGTTCTGTTCGGAGCGGTGCCGCATGCTCGACCTGTCCAAGTGGTTCAACGGCGAATTCCGTATCGGGTCGAACGCGCCCTCCGCGCCTGATATCTCTCAGGTTCCCGAAGACCACGAGCAATGAACGACGCCCCGGTCGAGCCGCTAGAGCTGCTCCGGCGCGTGCGACGTTGCGCCTCCGACCAGCGCAAGACGTTGCTGGCGCTGTACGGGATGCTGCTGCTCCTTCCGCTGTCGCTGCTCGTCGTGGCGTGCGGGCGCACGATCATCTTCGGCGGATTCGGCGAGCAGGTCGCGCAGACCTTCCTGCGTCCGGTGCAGGCGGCGGGAGAGTTCTTCTTCGGCGCGTGGCAGCAGGGCGCCTGGGCCGTGGTCGGCGGGGTTGTGCTCGGCATCTGGGTCGCGGGCGTGCTGGTCGGCTCGTTCTTCGGCATGGCGGTCACGCGCATGGCGGCGGTGGAGTTGACCAGCGATCGCCGCTCCGATCTCAAGGAGGCGCTCGCCTTCGCGCGGCAGCACTGGCACTGGGGATTCCTCACGCCGGCGGGGCTGCTCTTCGGCGCTATCACGCTGGTGGGCATCGCGGCGGGCCTGTTCGCGATCGGTCGCCTGTTCGAGGTCTTCTTGCTGATTGCCGCGCCGGCCGCGTTGCTGCTCTGCATCGGCGCCGTGATCCTGATCGTGGGGCTGATGGCCGGCGGCATCCTCGCGTGGCCGACGGTTGCGACCGAGTGGAGCGATGCGTTCGACGCGATCACGCGCGTGTACGGCTACAGCTTCACGCATGCACCGCGCGTCATGGCCTACCGCCTCGGCGTGCTGCTGATGATGACGGTCGCGTTGGCGATGCGCACGATCCGCGCGGCCGTCGTACTGGGCATGCTCGCGGTCGCGCTGCGTGTCGGGCTTGGCCACGAGATGGCGAGCGACCTGATCGACTCGATGATGCTTGAGCCGCCGCAGGGCCTGCCGCTGCCGCAAACGCTGGCAAGCTGGGCGCTGGCCGTGTGCGTGGCGGTCTTTTTGTCGCTTCAGGTGGCGCGCCTCGCCGTGCTGCGCGCCGCGCTCTACCAGGCGATGTACATGTTGCTGCGGCGCCGCATCGATCGCGTGCCGATGGACAGCATCGACGGCTACCGTCCCGACGACTCCTCCTTCGATCCGACCGCGCAGGGTTTTGTCCTGTACGAGGTCGAAGAAGAGATTTCGACGGAGGGGTAGTGAATACCGCCCCTCTGTTCGAGGTCTTCTCGTCCGTCCAGGGCGAAGCGACGCGCGTTGGCGAACGGCACCTGTTCGTGCGCTTGGCGGGCTGCGATCTGGAGTGCGTCTTTTGCGACACGCCCGCGTCGCGCCGCGTGCCCGACGAAGCGCGACTGTTCCTGCCGGGCGGTCGCGAGACGGCGCCCAACCCGCTCTCGCGCTCGACCCTCGACCAGTGGGTCACGCGCCTCGAAGCGGAGGCGGGCCCGCACCACGCGATTGCCGTGACGGGCGGCGAGCCGTTGTTGTTTGTCGACTATCTCCTGCCGCTCTTTCGCGACTGGCGCGCGCGCGGCATGGCGGTGCTGCTGGAGACCGGTGGCCACCGACCCGACGATCTCGCGCGCGTCATCGACGAGGTGGACATCGTCATGATGGACGTCAAGCTGGCGAGTTCGGCGGGCGTAACGACGCCGCCCGATGTGACACGCGCGTTCCTTCGCTGCGCGGCCGCGCGCGAGTGCGCCGTCAAGCTGGTCGTCAGCGCGCGCACCACGTTTGCGGAAATCGAGCCGATCGCAGCACTGCTCGACGATGAGATCCCGCTCATCCTCCAGCCGGTCATGGGCTCCAAGTTCGATCCGCCCAAGGGCGACCACGTGCTCGAGCTGCAGCGCCGCTGCCTGCCACTGCACCGCGCCACCCGCGTGATTCCGCAGACGCACAAGATGCTTCATGTCCGCTGAT
>CBDURV010000126.1:0-8912 GCA_965369495.1 uncultured bacterium | reverse complement strand
AAACCGTGATCGCGCCCGCCTTGCGCGAGTCGTAGACGAAGTAGCCCTGCGCCGTCGCGCCCGGCATGCTGCCGAGGATCTTGATCGAGTTCTTGTTCGCGCCGACCGTGCCGTCGGAGCCGAGGCCGAAGAAGACCGCGCGCACGACGTCGGGATCTTCCGTCGTGAAGCTCTCGTCGATCGGGATCGACGTGTGACTCACGTCGTCCACGATGCCGACGGTGAAGCGCCGCTTGCAATCCGGCTTCGCGATCTCGTCGAAGATCGCGTTGATCATCGCGGGCGTGAACTCCTTGCCGGAAATCCCGTAGCGGCCGCCCACGATGCGCGGCAGATCGCGGCCGTCCGCCTCCATGAGCGTCGTCATGACGTCGTGGAAGAGCGGGTCGGCTGTCGCGCCCGGCTCCTTTGTGCGGTCCATCACGGCGACGCACTTCGTGGTGCGCGGCAGCGACGCGAGCATGTCCTCGCCCGACCACGGCCGGAAGCAGCGCACGGAGACGACGCCAACCTTTTCGCCCTGCGCGACGAGGTGGTCCACGGTCTCGCGCGCGGTCAGCACCGACGAGCCCATGAGCACGACCACGCGCTCCGCCTCGGGATGGCCGAAGTACTCGAAGAGCTTGTACTGGCGGCCGGTGCGCTCGTAGAGGCGGTCCATGGCCGCCTTGATGATGCCGGGGGCGGCATCGTAGTAGGGGTTGATCGCCTCGCGCGCCTGGAAGTAGGTGTCGGGGTTGTGGGCCGTGCCGCGTACCACGGGGTGGTCGGGCGTCAGCGCGCGCTTGCGGTGCGCGGTGACGGCGTCGTCGCTCACGATCGCCCGCAGATCATCGTCGGAGAGCATCGCCACGCTCGAGATTTCGTGCGACGTGCGGAAGCCGTCGAAGAAGTGCATGAACGGGATGCGGCTTTCGAGCGTTGCCGCGTGGGCGACGCAGGCCATGTCGTGCGCTTCCTGCGCGGATCCGGAGGCGAGCATCGCGAAGCCCGTCTGCCGCGCCGACATGACATCGGAATGGTCGCCGAAGATCGAAAGCGCGTGGGTGGCGATGGTGCGCGCCGCCACATGCATCACGAACGGCGTCAGCTCGCCGGCGATCTTGTACATGTTGGGCAGCATCAGCAGCAGGCCCTGCGACGCCGTGAACGTCGTCGCCAGCGACCCGCCCTGGATGGCGCCGTGGACGGCCCCGGCGGCGCCGCCCTCGGACTGCATTTCGACGATAAGAAGGCGCTGCCCCCAGATGTTTTTGCGGTCGTCGGCGGCCCATGCATCCGCCTCCTCGCCCATCGGCGATGAGGGGGAAATCGGGTATATGGCGGCGACTTCGCTGAGGCGGTAGGCGATGTCCGCCGCCGCCTCATTGCCGTCGAGGGGGGTCATGGTTCCGGTGAGCGTTTTCGTGACTTTCATGTCACGAAGTACCGTAACGCCTAGGGCGTGATCGCAAACATCCGAAATTGGACCCTAATCGGTGCTATTTCGGGCCTGCGGCTCTAACGGCGTCGTCCGTCCCGTCCGCGAACTTCTTGAAGTTCTCGCGGAACAGTTCGGCCAGCTTGTTCGCTTGCGTGGTGTACGCGGCCTGATCGCTCCAGGTCATGTTCGGGCACAGCACCTCGTCGGGCACGCCCGGGCATGTCTGCGGAATGTTGAGGCCGAAGATCGGGTCGGCTTCGTACGCGACGTCATCGAGCGCGCCCGAGAGCGCCGCGGCGAGCGTGGCGCGCGTGTGAGCGATCTTCATGCGGCTACCGGTGCCGTACGCGCCGCCCGTCCAGCCGGTGTTGATGAGCCAGACGTTGGCGCCGAGTTTCGCGATCCGCTCGCCCAGCATCTTGGCGTAGACCGACGGATGGCGCGGCAGGAAGGGCGAGCCGAAACAGGCGCTGAATGTGGCCTGCGGTTCCGTGACGCCCTTCTCGGTGCCCGCCACCTTGGCGGTGTAGCCGGAGATGAAGTGATACATCGCCTGCTCGGGGGTCAGCTTGCTGATCGGCGGGAGTACGCCGAAGGCATCGGCGGTCAGGAAGAAGACGTTCTTCGGGTGGCCGCCTTGCCCGCTCGGCACGTAGCCGTCGATGAACTCGATCGGATAGCTGGCGCGCGTGTTTTCGGTGAGCGTGCCGTCGTCGAGATCGACCTCGCGCGTCTCGCGGTCGTAGACCACGTTTTCGAGCACGGTGCCGAAGCGACGCGTGGTCGCGTAGATCTGCGGCTCGGCTTCCTCGGAGAGGCGAATCACCTTCGCGTAGCAGCCGCCCTCGAAGTTGAAGGTGCCGGTTTCGCTCCAGCCGTGCTCGTCGTCGCCGATGAGACCGCGCGTGGGATCGGCCGAAAGCGTCGTCTTGCCGGTGCCCGAGAGGCCGAAGAAGAGTGCCGTGTCGCCATCCTTGCCGATGTTGGCGGAGCAGTGCATGGGCAGCACGCCATGGTCGGGCAGGATGTAGTTGAGAATGCTGAAGATCGACTTCTTGTTTTCGCCGGCGTAGCTGGTGCCGCCGATGATCACGATCTTCTTCTTGAAGTTGACCACGACGAAGGCGCCGCTGCGCGTGCCGTCCGTCTCCGGATCCGCTTCCAGTTCCGAGCAGTTGATGACCGTGAATCCGGGCTCGAAGTTCGCCAGCTCCTCGTCGGCGGGCTGGATGAACATGTTGCGGCAAAAGAGGTTGTGCCACGCATACGCGGAGACGATGCGCACCGGGAGGCGGTGCTCCGGATCGGCGCCCGCGTAGCAGTCCTGCACGAACAGCTCGCGGCCCTGAACAAACGCCTGCACCTTGGCGAACAGACGATCAAAGTGCGCTTCGCTGATGGGCCGGTTGATGTCGCCCCACCAGATGTTGTCTTTGGTGGTCTCTTCCTCGACGGTGAACTTGTCGTTGGGGGAGCGGCCGGTGTAGATCCCCGTTTCGGCGACCAGCGGGCCATCCGCCGCCATTTCGGCTTCGCCCCGCTCGATGGCGGCTTCGTAAAGCGCCGGCGGCGTCAGGTTCCAGTAAACGGCAAAGACGTTGTGGAGCCCGATCGTGTCGAGTCCGTGGCTGCTTTGGCGGGAGGGCTTGTCCGACATTGCTATCTCCTCTGTTCCGCACACGGCGGCGGGGGGCCTCCTGTCTACGCCAATGAAGGACAAAGGACAAGTTTGCGAGGCATCTCAGACGGGGTGCGCGCCAGTTTGTACGGCCCACAGCGAGGCGTAGATGCCGCCGCGCGAAATCAGCTCCTCATGTGTACCTGATTCGCTCACGCGGCCGTCGTCCATGACGTGGATGCGGTGCGCGTGCCGGATGGTGGATAGCCGGTGCGCCACGATGAGCGTGGTCCGGCCGACGCTCACGCGCGCGAGCGAGCGCTGGATGGCAGCCTCCGTCTCGTTGTCCACCGAAGAGGTCGCCTCGTCGAGCACCAGCACCGGCGGGTCCTTGAGGATCGCGCGGGCGATCGAGATGCGTTGGCGCTGGCCGCCGGAGAGCTTTTGGCCGCGTTCGCCGACGATCGTCTCGTAGCCCTGGGGAAGCGCCTCGATGAAGTCGTGCGCTTCCGCCGCCTTGGCCGCCTCGACGATTGCTCTGTCGCCGGCGTCGAAGGTGCCGTAGGCGATGTTCTCGCGCACCGAACCGTGGAAGAGGAAGGTGTCCTGGCTGACCAGCCCGATCGCTCCGCGCAGCGCCGGCAACTCCAGTTCGCGCAGGTCCACGCCGTCAAGTCGCACGGCACCCTCCTGCGGGTCGTAAAAGCGCAGCAGCAGTTTGACGAGCGTCGTCTTGCCGGAACCGGTCGAGCCGACCACGGCCGTCGTTTCGCCTGCCGGCAGCGTCAGGTCGAGACCCGTCAGCACGTCGGCGCGGCTGGCGTAGGAGAAGCGGACTGCATCGAAGCGGACCTCGCCGTCGATGCGCTGGGGCCGTTGCGTGCCGCCGCGAATCGCGATCGGCGTGTCAACGAGGTCGAGTATGCGGCCGGTGGATGCCATCGCACGTGAGTAGAGGTCGAAGGTCTCGCCCAGTCGCGTCAGCGGCCAGAGCAGCCGCTGTGTGAGGAAGATGAGTATCGAGTAGCTGCCGATGGCCAGCGTGCCTTCCAACGCCTGCATTCCGCCGAGAATGAGTGTGCCCGTGAAGCCGGTCAGCACCACGATGCGAATCAGTGGACTGAATGCGGAGGAGAGCCCGATCGCGCTCCGGTTCTTGGCCGCGTAATCGTCCGAAAAGGCGCGGATGCGGTCGAGTTCGTGCTGCTCCGCCGTGTAGCTCTTGATGGTGGCGATGCCCGAGAGGTTGTTGGAGAGTTGGCCGTTGAGCAGGCCCACCTGCTCGCGCACCGCGCTGTAGCGGGGGGCGATTTTCTTCGTGAACGCGAACGAGCCCAGCAGGATGAACGGCATCGGCGCCATGGCCAGCAGCGCGACGGCCGGCGACAGGTAGAAGAAGATCGAGCCGACGACGATCACCGTCGTGATGACCTGCACGATCTCGTTGGCGCCGCCGTCCAAGAAGCGCTCAAGCTGGTTGATGTCGTCGTTGAGAATCGACATGAGCCCGCCGGTCGAGCGGTCCTCGAAGTAGGCCAACTGCAACATCTGGACGTGGCCGTAGGCGTCGAGGCGCAGGTCGTGCTGCACCGTCTGCGCGAGGCCGCGCCAAAGCATCGAGGCGGCGTACTGGAAGAGCGACTCCATCACCCAGACGAACAGCGTCAACCCTGCCAGCACGAGGATCTGGTGGAAGGGGTCGCCGATGCCCGCGCGTCCCAGCAGCGACTGCTCGCGTTCGGCGATGATGTCCACCGCCATGCCGATCAGCAGCGGCGGCGCCAGATCGAAGATCTTGTTGAGCACCGAGCAGAGCGTCGCCAGCCGATAGCGACGGCGATACGGTTGGGCGTAGCGGATCAGGCGGCTGAGCATCTCTGCTTGCTCAGGCGGAGTAGTTCAGCACCGCAATGAAGTGGCACGCGGTTCCCGTCAGCACGAACAGGTGCCAGACGAAGTGGGTGTAGCGCACGCGCTCGTCGAGCACGAAAAAGAAGATGCCGAGCGAGTAGCTGAGTCCGCCCGCGACGAGCCAGAAGATGCCCCAGCCGGGGACGTTCTCCCAGAGCGGCTTGATGACGATCAGTGCTAGCCAACCCATGCCCAGATAGACGCCCGTCGAAAACGCGCCGTAGCGCGCACCGCCGATCGATTTGACCAGCACGCCGACGATGGCCAACCCCCAGACGAGGCTGAAGAGCAGCCAGCCCCACGGGCCGCGCAGCGCGCCCAGCGTGAAGGGGGTGTAGGTGCCGGCGATGAGCAGGTAGATGGCGCCGTGGTCGAGGACCTGCAGGATCTCCTTGGAGCGCCCGGCCGGCAGCACGTGGTAGAGCGTCGAGGTCAGGTAGAGCAGCACCATCGTCGCGCCGAAGACGCTCGCGCCGATGATGGTCGAGGCGCTGCCGTGCTGCGCCGCGGCGACCACGAGCACGGGGAGCGCGGCAATCGCGGCGAGTAGCCCCACGCCGTGGCTGAGGGTGTTCGCGAACTCCTCCGCCCGGGTCTGCTCGATTTCCTGTTTCGGTACGCCCAACGGCATCGCGTTCGATTCTAACGACTCCGCGGCGCTTCCAGCAGCAGGTAGAGAATGTTGTCGGAAAAGTGCGGGTCCTTGGTGATGCCGAGATGGTCCCGGAATAAGAAGACCACCTGGCTCCACGCGATGGGGCTCTTGAGCCACGGCATCCACTGGTTGCCTACGCGTTCGTCCATGAGCGCGGAACTGCGCAGCACGGTGCCGTCACCCATGCCGGAGGCCCACGTCGCGACAGTGTCGGCGCGAATGATGGCGGTGGTATCGACGGCATCGCCCGCGAAGAGGATCAACTCGGTGCCCGGCGGCGGCGTGGCGGGCGCGTCGATCGCCTCGTAGAAGGCGCGCGCCCGCGCGAGGCACTTGCGCTGGTGGTCGAGGGCGGTGGCGCGGCGCTGCTCGTCCGTGAGATCCGGCATGAGGCGGCGCAGCACCGGCATCTGCTTCGGGTCCGCCAAGCCCCACTCGTGTTCTTCCCAGACCTTCGGATCGAGGGGGTCGAGGCGCACGGCTCCCTTATTCGTCTGCACCAGCGCGCCGTGGCGAGCGCGCGGCAAAAGCTGATAGATCGCGGGCATCGTGCCGAGAATCGCGGCGTCGTACTTGGGCAGAATCGCCGCGAAGCTGACGCCGTGCGCCAGTTCCTGGATGGCGTTGGCGGACCCGGCGTTGGGCGTGCCGACGAGGATTGCGCGTTCGATGTGCTCGGCGCCCGCCCACGTCGGTTCGCCACCCGGTTCCGCCGTGCCGTGCCGCAGGTAGTAGCGCGTGATGAGGCCGCCCATGGAGTGCGCGACGATGTCGAACTTGATCTTGCGCGTGACCGGCTGGCCCGTCCGTTCTTCCAGCTTCTTTTTGACGAACGCTTTTTTCTCGAGGATGAAGGCGTGCAGCAGTCGCGCGTTTTCGATGTTGTCGCGGCGCCAGTCGTAGGCGAACTGGAAGCAGGTGAAGTGGTCGCTGCCGTAGTCGACCGCCCCGGCCAGGCCGAGTTGTTCGTCGAGGTAGCCGCCGGCGCCCAGCGTGGCGAGGATGTTGGCATAGGCGTTGAGGCGGATGGGCAGGCCGAGCACCGAGAGTTTCAGCGTGTCGAGCGCGCCGTCGGGCCGGTTGCCGTCCGCCAGTTCCGCGAGCGACTTGCCCCGCGCCATCGGCAATGCGACGAGGCGCGCGCCCTCATCGGTGGAGGGGCGCGCATAGTCGCCGGAAAACGCGCCCCAGACCGTGGTGCCGTCCTCGGCGACGAGTCGCGAACCGAGCACGCCGGGAATCACGATGACCGGATTGCGGTCGGGGTGGTGGTCCTGCGCGGCGCGGTTGTAGAGCCCGCGCAGATCGGGCGCCTGCGGTCGCGTCGTGCAGGCGGCCACGAGCAAGAGCGCGCTAATCGCCCAGCTGTGTCGCAATTTCCATGAAATACGCATCGTACCTATCCCTCGTCCGCACGATTTTGTCATTGATCGACGTGCGCGGTTGGCCGCTTAGATGATGGGTAAACGTAACCGTCACACGAACGCGTGTGCCGGTCATGCCGGGCTGCGGCGCCTGCAGGTCGGCGCGGATGAGGTAGTACTGCACTTGGGCGCCCAGCCCACGCCGCTTGATCTCGGAGCGCCCGCTCACGCGGCCCGCCATCGGGTCGGCCACCTCGATCTTGTAGCCAAGGCTCTCGGCGGCGGCGACGGCGGCGTGGTAGACGCCGTCGCGCGGGTATTGGTAGACCTGCGTGAAGGATCCGTCCTCCTCCACCGAGGCGCCGGTGTTGGTGGCGGGGGTGCCGCAGGCGAGGACGAAAAGCAGGAGCAGGGGGGATCGCGCGAGCATCACGGAATTGTAGGCATTTGACCTGCGCGCGCGAGGCTGGAAGGATCGCGGCGTGAAGTTGCTCAAAGAACGCCCCCACGCGATGCTGCTCGCCGCGCTGGTGCTCTTCTTCGTCGCCATGCCCGTTGCGATGCAGCTTGACGAGTTCCTCCTGGAGCGGTTCGACCGTCCGCTCATGGAGTACGCGCTGCTTGGGTTCTTCTGCCTCGTGCTGCTGGCCGCGGTCTATGCGGAGCGTGGCGGGATCTCGTGGCGTCGGCCGGCCGTGTATGTGCTCACAGTCGTGGTGCTGCTGCGGACGGCGGGCACCGTCTATCAGGGGGACCTGTCGCACGCGGGCTATCGCTGGTTCCTGATCAGCGTCGAGGTCTTCTCGGCGGGGTTCATTTTCCAGATCTGCTACTCCGTGCTCACGTCGGTCACGCGTCGTCCCAGCGTGGGCGTCGAGACCATTGCGGGCGTGTCGGCGGTCTACATCCTGATCGCCCTCGGCTTCGCATCGCTGCATATCGCCGTGTTCATGTACGAGAACAGCGCCGTCGCCTACGTCGGCTCGATCAAGCAGTGGAGCGAGGTCATCAAGGGAGGAGCCACCCTCAGGGATTGGGGGCCGGACTTCACCTATCTGAGCGTGGTCACGCAGACCACGCTCGGATACGGCGACATCGCCCCCAAGTCGGCGATCGCGCGCGGTCTGGTGATGACGCAGACGGTCGTGGGTCAGCTCTACCTCGCGATCGTGATCGCGCGCATCGTGGCGATGGAGATTGCGAGCCGGCGCCTGGAGGATCCGAAGTAATGCAGGCCAGCACCCCCTTGATTCTTTTGGTTGCGGTCGTCGGCGGACTGGCGGGCGGTTTTCTGGGCGCGCAGCTTTCGTCCGGGGATGAGCGGCGCGCGGTTCGAGCGGAACGCTACGACGACGGTGAATTGCGCGCCGAGATCGAGGCGCTGCGCCAAGAGATTCTTCGGTCACGCATCGAGGTGCCGCGCGTGGAGGAGCCGGCCGCACCGGAAGCGCACGGCGCGCCCTCCGCGACCGCGGAGCCCGGCGGCGAGGATGCGCCCGCGTCGGAGCTGCCCGTGTGGATTCGCGACTTCAAGCCGAGTGGCTACGTCGAGTCGCTCCGCAACAAGAAGTTCGATGCGAAGGCGCGCAACAAGCTCTTCACACTGCTCTCCGTGCACAAGGGGAAGATCGACGAGACGATCAAGGGGCTCTTGGCCGCCGTCAAGCTGGACCCCGGCAACGCCGAGTTGCAGACGGCGCTGGCGAGTGCCTACACCGCCAAAACGGCCTTCGGCACCAGCGTCGGCGCGGCGCAGGGCATCGTCTTCACGAAGGCGCTGGCCGCCTACGACACGGCGCTGCGGATCAATCCCGACCACTGGACGGCGCGCTTCGGCAAGGCCTACGACACCTCCATGGCGCCGGAATTCATCGGGCTGCGCCCGCAGGCGATTCGACAGTTCGAAGCACTCGTCGAGCGCCAGGAGTCACGCTCGCCGCA
>CBDURV010000125.1:0-8940 GCA_965369495.1 uncultured bacterium | reverse complement strand
GACGCGGGTGCGGCGGCGGGCGCGGCGGCCGAAGTGCTGGAACTGGAACCGCAGGGCATCGGGCACGCCTACTGGGGCGACGGATTCGACGGCGCGGCCATCGACCGGGCGCTGCGGGAGCGGCCCTTCGAGGTCGTGGAGGATCCGGCGCGGGTGGCGGCGGAGGCATTGGCGGCGGGGCAGCTCGTGGGCTGGTTCAGCGGGCGCATGGAATTCGGGCCGCGGGCGCTGGGCGCGCGCTCGATTCTGGCCGATGCGCGCATTCCCGACATCCAGGCGCGCATCAATCGCACGGTGAAGTTTCGTGAGGATTTCCGCCCTTTCGCGCCCGCCGTGCTGCGCGAAAAGGCGGACGACTGGTTCGAGGGAGCCGTCGATTCGCCCTTCATGCTGTTCACGTTTCCCGTGCGGCCGGAGCGGCGCGCGGCCATTCCCGGCGTCGTGCACGTGGACGGCAGCGCCCGGGTCCAGACGGTCGGACGTTCGGACGGTCACCCCGCCTATCGGAGGCTCATCGAGTGCTTCGACGAGCTGACGGGTACTCCCATCGTGCTGAACACATCCTTCAACGTGCGCGGGGAACCGATCGTCCGGACGCCCGAGGAGGCGCTCGATATCTTCGACCGCGCCGCGCTCGATTTGCTCGTGTTGGAAGACCGCGTGGTTCGCAAGGGCGGATCCGGCTAGTCTGTTCGTAGCTGTATGTCTCCTCACGAATGGATCACCCTCGGTGTGCTGTGTGCAGCGATGGTGCTATTCGTGACGGAGATCGTCCCGACCGGCGTGACCGGCATCTGCATCGTGTCGGCGCTCGGATTGGCGGGCGTGCTCGATTCGGACGCCGCCATGAAAGCCTTCGCCAACCCCGCCGTGGTGCTGGTGGGCTCGCTTTACGTCGTCTCATCGAGCCTGATTCGCACCGGTGTCGTCGAGATCCTGGAGGCGCGTCTGCTCGACTGGGGTGGCCGCTCCGCACGCCGGCTGCTGATCGTCTCGACGCTGGGCGCGTGCATCGCATCCACGCTGCTCAACAACACGTCGGTCGTCGTCGTGATGCTGCCGATCCTGCTGAGCGCGGCGAGCAAGCTGAATGTCCCACCGAGCAAACTGCTCATGCCGCTCAGCTTCGCCGCCATCCTCGGCGGCACGATGACGCTCATCGGCACGTCCACCAACGTGCTCGTGGCGGGACTCGCCACCGACAGCTTTCGCATCGAGTTCTTCGACTTCCTGCCGGTCGGCTTTGGGTTCATGGCGATCGGGCTGCTCTACCTCTGGACCGTCGGACAGAAGTTCCTGCCGGCGCGGCAGACCGTCTCGTCCATAACGCGCGGGCGGCTCTTCGAATACGTCACGGAGTTGCACGTGCCGGAGGATGGGCGCGCCGTCGGCATGCGCGTGGCGGAGTTGAGGGAGAAGTTGGGCGAACGGACGCGGCTGCTGCAGATCGTGCGCGACGAGGCGGTGCTGGCCGGCAATGAGGACGGACTGGTCGTCTCCAAGGGCGACCTGCTCGTGTTGCGCGGCCTGCCCGAGACGATCCTCTCGACGCAGCGCGAACTGGAACTCGATCCGCTGCCCGGTGCACGCAAGGAGAGTGAACCCATGCCGCGCGGCAAGACCTTCGCCGAGGCGGTCGTAACGCCGGCGTCGGATCTCGTCGGCAGCACGCTGGCGGAGGTCGGGCTGCACCGGCGCTACGGCGTGGTCGCGATCGCGCTGCAGCGCCGCGGAGCGCACCTGCGCCACGGCATCGCGCATCTCCTGCTGAAGGTGGGCGACGTGATCCTCGTGCAGGGCACGCCGCAGGCGGTCGACAACCTGCGCGAGGTGGGCGGTTTCATCCTACTCACGGGCGTGGACCAGAAAGTCGTGTTGCGCCGCCGCGCGCCGGTCGCGGCGGGCATCATGGCGCTCTTCGTGGCGGGCGCCGCGTGGGGCCGCATCGAGATTCCGCTGCTTGCGTTGGCCGCCTTCGCGGCATGCCTGGCTACCGGGTGCATCAGCCTGCGGCGCGCCATGGACGTCATCGACTGGAACGTGCTGTTGCTGCTGGCGGGTGCGATCGCGATCGGCATGGCGCTGCACCAGAGCGGTCTCGCCGGCCGCATCGCGACGCATGCGGTCGCGATCAGCAGCGATCTCGGCCCGGTGGCGGTCCTGGCGGTCATCGATCTACTGCCGAGCGTCCTCACCGAACTCGTCTCGAACGCGGGCGCCGCCGCCGTAATGGTGCCCATCGCGCTGGCGACGGCAGTGCAGGGCGGCTGGGACCCGAAGCCGTTCGTGTTCGGCGTGGCCTATGCCGCCTCCGCCAGCTTCTCCACCCCCATCGGCTACCAGACCAACGCGTTCGTTTACGGACCCGCCGGCTACCGATTCACCGACTTCACCAGAGTGGGCCTGCCGCTGCAGATCATCCTCTGGTTGTTCGCCGTAATCGTGTTGCCGCTCGTCTTCCCCTTCTTCCCCTAACGGAATCGGCTTTGGGCTCTGGGCTATGAGCTTTGGGACTCGAAATCGAGAGGTCCCACCGTTTGCGAACGACTCCCGCGGACCCTGCCCGGACGGTCGCGTGGGCGCAGACTGGTCGCGACACAAAGCCCAAAGCTCAGGGCCCTGAGCCGTTCGCACGCGTGCTACTGGATAGATAGTGGGTGAAGATCGACTGATACGCCTCGCACGGCGTCCAGCACCCGGGACACTGTTCGGCGATCACGGCCTTGCGCGCATCTTTCGCTTCGTCGAGTCCGAGCACGCTCCTGAGTTGGTAGTCGTGTTCGCGCAGGCTTCCGAGGGGGCGGCTGTAGATCGAGCAGGGGTAGACGGTGCCCTGCGCATCGACAAAGACACTGGCACGCAGCGCGGCGCAGGGCACCGGGGAAACGCCGGTCTCGAGGAATTGGCGCACGCGACTCTGGTACGCCCGCTCCAAGCGCGAAACGGGATCGATGCCGTGTCTCAGGTGCGGCGCCAGCGCGTCGAGCGCGGCCATCGGCGGCTGCGTCTGCGTACCGAGGTTGCGGTAGTAGTGGCCGCTCTGCATGCCGATGTTGAAGTGGAAATCGTCATCGCCCAGGCCGGGCACGAGCGCCTTGGCAGCCTCTTTCGTCTCCGCAATCGCGAGGTGGTTCTCAGGCAGCAGCGTCATGCCGAAAAACGCCTGCACACGCGGTAGCTTGGCGGCGCGGATCTGCGCCATGGCCGCGCACGCCTGCGCGTGCGCTCCTTCGCGACCGCGCAGTTGGTCATGCATGTCGGGAGGGCCGTCCAGGCTGACCGTCACCATCACGCGCCGGACGCCGCCCCGCACGAGCCGTTCGCACGCGTCCAGCACGCGCTCCGGATACCAGCCCGTGGTCGGGAAATCGACCAGATAGAGCTTGGGCAGACGACCCACGAGCGCGTCGATGATCTGCGGCAGGTCGTTGCGCATGAAGATCTCGCCGCCGCTCAGGTTGGCCCACACGGTGTTGGGCGCGGACGCGAAGACGCGCTCCCACTCGTCGGGGCGCATCTCGTCGGGCGACGGCGTTTTCCAGATCGAGCAGAAGCTGCAGCGCGTCGGGCAGTTGCCGTTGAGGATCAGCGTCAGCTTGTAGGGCAGCCCGTCCGAGGCGGTGCCGCGCCGCAGCGCGGTCGCGAGCCGGATTATCCGCGCGACGCGCATCCTGATCGCTCCGTGAGAATCCAGTTGGCGAGTTCGCGCGGCAGGCGCACGTTCTTTTCCTTCGCGTCCGCCTCGATCCGGTCGAGGATCTCCTTGCCGTCGGCAATCGACTGCGCATCCTTGAAGATGCGGCCTTCGGCGCACTTCGCGCGCGCCGCACCGAGCAGGGCCCAGTAGCGGTAGCTGGGCCGCTCGCGCGCCGCCTTGAGGTAGAGCTCGTAGGAACGCTGCACGCCGTTGCGGTCGGGTTCCCGATCGCCGAGGAACGAGCGGTAGTAGACGCATTGGGCCTTGTAGTAGTTCAAGCCCGTCGTGCCGTCCCGCTCGTACTGCACGAATGCGGCCAGCGCCTTGTCGATCGCATCCCGCGCCTGGGCGGGGTCTTTCGAGCGAATGCGAACACCGTACGCAAGCAGCAGGCGCGCGAACGGCAGCGTGGTGTCGATGCCGTAGGTCCGTTGCAGGAACTGCATCGCCTTCATGCCGGTCTTGATCGTACGGTCGATGTTCGGGTTACGCATGTCCGTCAGCCGCGTTGCAAGCTCTGCGACTTCGGTGGCGGCGCGCAGCACCTCTTCCTCCACCACGCGGCCGCTGCCCTCCTGCTGCCGCTCCAGCGCGACGCGAAACCAGGTGAAGGCCTGGGAGTAGGCGGCGCGGGACGCGTCCGGCCGGTCGAACGATTCGCTGAAGCGCGCCCACTGCAGCGAAAGTTCGGCCGCCTCCATCCAGACGGTGATGGGCACCTGCATGCGGCCCTGAACGTTCATCATGAAGGTGCCGTAGAGCCGCATCGCCTCAACGTAGTGGTGCTGCGCTGCCAATACGTTCTTGTCCTGCATCGCCTCCACCGATTGTTTGGCGTGCTGCGCCGCCTCCATCCAGAGCACCTGCGCGCTCTTCGGATTGACGCGTTTCCAGGCCGCGAGCAGCGCCCCGTCGTCCTTCCAATCCTGAATGCGGCCGTAGGTCATGGCCGCCAGCAGCACGAGACCGACCGGCACCAGCTTGCGGCTGGGCACCGGCCAGCGCGCGCACGCCTCGGCCACGATCAGGCCGCAGCCCATGAGTGGCAGGTACAGGAAGCGATCGGCCGTGGGAATCTTGAGCGTGACGAAGACGTTGCTGGCCGGCACGAGCGCCATCAGGAACCAGGCAAAGCCAAGACGGCTGCGCGCCGGTCCGCGGAAGACGGCGGCGACGGTTCCCGCGAGCAGCAGCGCGCCCAGCAGCACCGGCGTGGTGAGCGACGTCTGGACCGGCACGTGCGCGTCCGCAGTGGAACCGAAGGGGAAGAGGATCGTGGAGAGATAGAAGCCGTAGCCCGCCAGCATCGTCCGCAGCGCGTTGGCGTGGGATCCGCCGAGCGGTTCGCTGAGTTGGCTCATGCGCGCGTCGAGCACGGCGCCGCGCAACACGAGGAAGCCGATCACCAGCGCGAGTCCCGGCGCGACGACGCGCATTGCGTTCGCGCGCGTCTCCTCGCGGCGCAGGAACCAGTCCCACGCAAGCCAGATGCCCGGCACCACCACCGCCGCCTCCTTGGCGAGCAGCGCGAAGGCGAGCAGCACGAGGGCTACGACGCGGCGGCGATCGGCGTACGCGAGAATCGAAAGCAGACTCAACAGGCCGCACTCGACATCGCCGAGCGACGAGATCCACGCGGTAACCTCGACCGTGACCGGGTGAATTCCCCAGAAGAGCGCGCCCGCCATCGCCGGCCAGCCCATACATCCCGCGCGGCGCAGCACCAGAAAGAGGGCCACGGCGCTGAACGCATGCAGCATCAACGACGTGAAGTGGAAGGCGCGCGCCCGTTTGCCGGCCACGTTGGCGACGATCGCGTAGGTGAGCGAGCGCAGCGGGCGATAGATGTCTCGCGTGGGCGCATCGACGGCTGCGGTCGTGTCCAGGTCGTAGAAGAAGCGCGCCGTGTTGGAGAGATCATCGATGGATCGGTTGCGTACGACGAAGCGCGCGTCGTCGTACTGCAGGAACTTGCCTTCCACCACCCACGACTGCGCCAGGAGGGTGGCGAGGAAGACGATGGTCAGCAGCCACCGGTCGCTCACGCGGGCTTCTCCGACGACGCGGCGCGCACCGCGCGGATGCGCGCCAAGGCGGCCGCCGCCACTTCATCGACGCCGATCGCCTGGATGCAGACGGGGTTGAGGCAGCGGCTCGTCTTGTGATTGAAGTTGGTGATGCAGGGGCTACAGGGCAGTTCGCGATAAAACGCACGACTGCCCGGCGAGAGCGGTCCATAGAGACGCGGCGTGTTGGGTCCGTAGAGCCCCAGCACCGGCGTGCCCAGCGCGGAAGCGAGATGGACCGGGCCCGTGTCGTTGGAGACGAGCAGGTCCGCCTCCGCCAGCAGCGCCACCAGCTCATCGAGCGAAAGCGACGCGGTCAAGTCGAGCAACGCGCCGCCCGCCGTGCGCGTGACCTCGTCCGCGATGCCGCTTTCGCGCGCGGTTCCTGTCAGGACCACCCGGGCACCGGCCGCGTCGAGGCGCTGCGCCAACTCGGCAAACTTCTCCGGCGCCCAGCGACGGCCGGGGAAGTTGTCGCCCGATCCGGGATGCAGCACCACCAGAGGGCGCTCGCCGCGGACCACCGGCGAGGCGACACGCGGACGCAATCCACCCGGTTCGTAGCGCCCCTGCTCGACGCCCACGGCGCGTGCGAGATCCAAGAAGCCCTCCGCCATGTGGCGCGAGTCGTCGTACGGCACGCGCACATCGGCAAGATCCGCGCGGTGCAGGCCGGGCGTATCGAACGCGACCACCTGCCGCACCCGCGCGATGAAGAGCAGCACCTGGCTGGCGCGCACGAACTGCTCCATGTCGATGGCGATGTCGATGCGATCACGGCGCAGACGCAGCGCCAGGCGCGAAAGGTCCCAGAACGCGCCCCAGAGAGGCCGCAGCCGCACCGTCAAGACGCGGTCCGCCGCGTCGCGGTAGACGGGCGCGTTGGACTCGAGCGTGACGACCGTGAGCCGTGCCTCGGGATAGCGTTGGCGCAGGAGACGCAGCAGCGGCAGGAGCAGGGCGGCGTTGCCGACGCCCCAGAACTTGGTCACGACGATCTCGCGCACCTCGCCGAGCGGTTCGTCGCCGCGCGTCCAGTCGCGCACCCAGCGCCACGGCAGCAGCAGCCTCTGCACAAGGCCGCCCATGGCGCGGTCGAGGGTTTTCGCGAACGAGAGGCTCACGCGGAGCCCCCCAGCTTCTTGAGCGCCAGGTCGAGTTCGGTGTGGCAGTTCCAGAAGCAGGCGCGACATCCCTTGAGCGACTCGCGTACGCGTGCGTAGGTCTCGGAGCGCCAGACCTCCCGCACGTCGCCCTCGCCGACTTTTTGGTGCACGGTGTTGAGCGGAACGCAGGGATAGACGGCGCCGAAACAGTCCACCACCACCGAGGTGCGCGGCGCGCTGCAGGCGAACGGGCGCTGCTCGCCGCGGTAGGCGGCGTCGAAGAGCGCCAGGTAGGCGCGGCTATTGTCGAGCAGCGGATCGTGCTGGCTGCGTTCGTGCAGGCGCACGGCGGCATCCGAGACGGAACCGTTCGCTTGCGCGACGCGATTGGCGGGAAAATCATGCACCGGGATAAAGCCGACACGGTCCACACCGATGTCGCGCGCGCGATCGAGCAGCGCCTCGAAGCCGTCCGCGTTCGCCTCGCCCAGGGCGCAGGTGAGCGCGACGCGGTAGCGCCGGCCGGGAACGGCCACGAGTCGCGCGACGGCACGCATCACGCGGGCGAAGGAGCCGTCGCGAGCGCGGATCCTGTCGTGGGTCGCCGCGTCGGGCCCGTCGAGCGAGATGTTCACGGAGCAGATGCCGCTGTCCGCGATTTCGGCAGCGATGTCGTTGGTCACGAACGTGCCGTTCGTGTTGAGGTGCATCAGCATGCCGAGATCGGCGCCGTGGCGCGCGATGGCGAGCGTGTCCTTGCGCAGCAGCGGTTCGCCGCCCGTGATCCCGATGCCGAGCACGCCGAGGTCGTGCATGCCGGAGACGATGCCCTTCATCGCCTCGGCGTCCAGCTCCGACTTGCGGTCGCCGCGACGCGGAAGATCGCAGAAGTCGCAGTCGAGGTCGCAGCGGTAGGTCACGATCAGCGTGCCGAGCAGCGGGCGCGCCTCGCCGCGACGCACGCCCCACAGGGTGCGCGCCGCGCGGAAGGGGAAGGCCAGGTCGCCGCGTGCCAAGCGCGCGCGCAGGAGGTCGAAGTAGAGTCGCCTCACCGCTCGAACCTCGCCCCGGCGACATCGGTGTCGTACTCGCCGCAGTCGACGCACAGGCTCGGAAAGTCGCGATCGAAATGGCCGCGCCGGAACGCCTGGATCTTCTCGTTGTTGAGCAGCTCCTGCAGCGGCGCGTCATCGATGTGCCCAATGACCGCGGCGCCCTCGGGGTCGGAGCAGCAGACGGTGACGCTCCCGTCCGACAGCACCACGAGGCCCCCCCGGTTGGGCTCGCGACAGGGGTTCTGGCGCCGCTTGACCATGAACTGGGGAATCGCCTGGATGCGGTCGGCGACGCCCGACCAACTCTGCCGCACGTCGGGCCAGCACGCCTCCGTGCGCTCGTTCACGACCATCGAGACGTCGATGCCCATGGCGGACCCGCGCTCGTCGCGCATGCGCCGCAGGCGCTCGAGGTTGGCACGCAGCGGCGCCAGCGGCACGCCGCGAATCTCCTCGTGCGAGACGGGATCCCCGTCCACCGACATCGTCAGGCGAGTGAGGCCCGAGTCGAGCAGGCGACCGCACCACTCCTCGTTGAGCAGGACGCCATTGGTCGTGATCATCGTGCGAATGCCGCGCGCGGCGGCGGCGGCGATCATCTCGGGCAGTTCGCGCACCAGCAACGGCTCGCCCCACTGGAACAGGAGCACGAACTCAAGCTCGGGATTGCGCTCGAGAAAGGCCGTGAACTGCGACAGGCCGAGGCGACTCCGCGGGCGCTGCATGCCCTGGTTCACCGGACAGATCGTGCACGCGAGATTGCACGAGTTGGTCACCTCGAAGTTCGCCGAGACGAGGCGATACCCCGTGGTACGTCCCATCCGGAACAGACCCTCGTTCCAGATCGCACGGCGCAGCGCGCGCCACGAGCCGTACTTGGTCGCGATCAGCCCGGTCAACTCGGGCCTGCCGAGGTAGAGCCTGGCCACAACGGGCGCGAGCCAAGCGCCCGGGCCGGAGGGGGCGCGACTGGGGGCAAGAGTGCTCATGGGAATAAAAAGGGCCGCCGGCGATCG
>CBDURV010000124.1:0-9013 GCA_965369495.1 uncultured bacterium | reverse complement strand
TCCGAATTCGAGCGGAGCCGTCGATGCGTGTGTAATCCACCGCGGATCGATCCAACGTCTGGGGGTCTGGGGGGTCGGCGTTATCTTTGGCCGGATGGCCCAACCGCTACCCATCGAGCGCGTCAAAATGGCGGCGACGCTCGGCCCCGCCTCCAAGGACCCCGAGGTCCTGGATGCCCTGCTTCGCGAGGGGGTCGATTGCATCCGCATCAACGCCTCGCATGTCGATCCGGAGGATCTCGGCGGCTGGATCAAGCTCGTGCGCGAGGCGGGCGAACGCGTCGGCAGCGACGTGCCCGTGCTGGTGGACCTGCCGGGCATCAAGTTCCGCATCGGCGACCTGCCGGCACCCATCGACCTGGTCGAGGGCGAGATCGTTCTGTTGGGCGGCGAGGGGCCCGGCCGCATTCCCGCGGAAATCGAGCCCATGCTTCCGCATCTCAAGAAGGGCAGCGACATCTTCCTGGCCGACGGATTCCTGCGCCTCTGGGTTCAGGAGGTCAAGGCCGACCACGTCGTCGCGAAGGTCTCGCTGGGTGGTCGATTGGAATCCCGCAAGGGCATCAACCTGCCCGGCTGTCCTGTCAACGCGACCATTCCGACCGAGCGCGACAAGGAGCACATTGCCGCCGGTCTTGCGGCGGGCGCCGACGTCTTTGGCCTCTCGTTCGTGCGTAGCGCCGACGAGGTGCGCGCCGCGCGCAAGTTCATCAACGGCGTGCCGCTGATCGCGAAGATCGAACGGCCCGAGGCGGTCGAGGCGATCGAGGAGATCGCGGCGGCGGCCGACGGCCTGATGGTGGCGCGTGGCGACCTCGCCGTCGAGATGGCGCCGGAACAGTTGCCGGTGCTGCAGAAGATGATCGTGAAAGCGGCCAACCTCGCGCGCAAGCCGGTGATCGTCGCGACGGAGTTGTTGGCATCGATGGTGTCCAGCCCGCGCCCGACGCGTGCCGAACTCACCGATGTCGGCAACGCGGTGCTCGATGGCTGCGACGCCGTGATGCTCAGCAACGAGACCGCCGTGGGCGACTACCCCGTGCGCTCCGTGCGTTTCCTGAAGCGCATCGTGCAGACGGTCGAGAAGGCGCTGTTGAAGCACGATCTCACGCTGCCGCGCCCCGGTGGTACCGACGACCCGCGTCCCGATTGGGCGGTGGGCGATGCGGCAGTCGATGTCGCCGCGCGCATCGGCGCCAAGGCGATTCTCGCGTTTACGGGATCCGGTCGTACGGCGCGCCTGATCAGTTCCAACCGACCGAGCGTGCCGCTCTTCTCGTTCTCGCCGGATCCGATTGTGCGTCGTCGCTGCGCGCTCATGTGGGGCGTTAACGCGTTCGTCACCGAAGTCGAGGCGGACCCGACGGTGCAGATCGAACACACGCTGTCGCAGATGCGCGAAGACGGCCGCATCGCCGCCGGCGACTACGCCGTCATCGTCTTCGGCTCCCCGCTCTGGAAGAAGGGCACCAAGACCAACTCGCTGCGTATCTGGACGGCGTAGCGGAACCGTCTTCGCTAGTACGGCAGGCTCTTGAGCGCCTCTTCCGCCATCTTCGCTGCGCGCGTCCGCGGGTACTTCTTGACGATCGACTTGTACGCTTTGCGTGCCGGGCCCATCTTCTTCGCCTTGCCCTTCGCGCCGGCCTCCTTGGACCGCGCCTTCTTGAGCGCCTTCCAGGCCTTCATCTCGGTGGCGACGTCGGCCGAGCCGTCCAGCTCCTTCTTCTTCGCGGCCGCCCACTGGGCGATCTCCATTCCCGCGAACTTCTTGCTGATCATCTTCAGGTCGGTGTAGACCGTCGTGAAGTCCTTTTGCTTGATGCCGCCCTCGACCAGCCCCTTGTTGAAGTTGGCGCACGCAACGCATCGCTCCTGCAGGAAGGTGGCGTCGGACGAGATGACGCGGTCCTCGTTTTCGAGGTACCTCGCGGCGGCGGCGTGGGCCTTGCCGTAGTCGCCTTTCTCGTAGCTCTTGACCGCGGCCTTCAGCGACTTGTGCAGATCGCGTCCGAGCGCCGGGTCGAACACGCCCTCGAGGAGCTGCTCGATGCGCCCGCTGTCGGGCACGCCCTCGCTGACGACAGTCCCCGTCGCGTCGATGAGGTAGGCGTGCGGGATGCCCCGGCGCCCCGGCGTGATGTAGCCGGCGACGGTGGCACGCTCGGGATCGGAAGCGATCCAGTAGTTGCCGCCGCGCGCCTCGACCACCTGCGCCTGGAGCAGGCCGATCGACTCGTTACTCACCGCGATGATGCGCAGGCCCTTGTCGTAGTATTTCTTGTTGAGTTCTTCCAGGTGACCCACCTGGTTCATGCACGGTCCTCACCAGGTGGCGAAGAACTCGAGCAGGACGACCTTGCCACGCAGGCTGGAGAGGTCGGCTCCCTTCTTGCCGGCGTTAAGCCAAGCCTTGGCGGAGATCGGCGGCATTTTTTGGCCGTCGAGCTTCTTCCAACCGCCGGCTGTGGCGGACGGGGCAGCAAATCCAAGTAGGAGCCCAGCGAGGGCGATCGATAGGGTCGTGTTCCGCATCGTCTTTCCAGTATCTCGGAACTACGGTGCCAGTCACAATTTTTCCGAGAATGCGCCCTCGGAAGAGGACACTGCTAGACGGTCCGCACATCTTGGCGGTGTAGCGCCGGCCATCTCAGGCGAATACGTCGAACACGGCGAGCGCAAACCCGGGCAGCAGGTCGCCGCCGGGAACTACGTCCGATTCGCCGAAGACAGCCGCGCGCGCGCCTGCCCCGTGGATCGTCACCGTGCGCGTGCGCGGATCCACGACCCAGACGACCAGAGTGCCCGCTCCCAGCCACTCGGCCACCTTCTCGCGGACGTAGCCGGGCCGGTCATCGGGAGAGAGCACCTCGATGGCGAGATCCGGTGGACGCGGAACAAATCCGCGCACCGGAGGAGCCGCGCGTTCGGTTGCGGTAAACGCGAGGTCGGGAGCCCGGACGGTGTCCGGATTCCGCGCGAGCATGAAACCCGTCTCGGCTCCGTGGAGGACGCCGAGCCGGCGGGGCAACACGTGGTTTGCCAGCGCGTGTGTGATCGCGACGATGATCCTCCCGTGCTCGTCGCCGGCGGGGTTCATCATGATGAACTTGCCGCGGACAAGTTCGCAGCGACCGATGTCGTGCGCTCGCAGAAGTTGCTCGGCAGTCGTGATTGCCATGCGCGTGATCGATTGTACTTCACGCCCTTATGACGCAATCGGGTAGCACGGACGAATCGCGACAGGTGGCGCGATAGCGCGGATCACTCGGCAAAGACGTCGCGCACGGGAAGTTCAAACCCGGCCAGCAGGTCGCCGCCGGGAAGCACGTCCGATTCGCCGAAGACGACCGCGCGCTCGCCTGCCCCGTGGATCGTCACCGTGCGCGTGCGCGGATCCACGACCCAGACGACGAGAGTGCCCGCTCCCAGCCACTCGGCCACCTTTTCGCGGACGTAGCCCGGCCGGTCATCGGGAGAGAGCACCTCGACTGCGAGATCCGGGGCGCCCGGAACGAATCCGCGCGTGCTGGCGGGCGTGCGCCCGGCGCGCGTGAACGCGAAGTCGGGTGCGCGCACGGTGTCCGGTTCTCGCGACAGGAGAAAACCCGTCTCGGCAGCGACGACAGTGCCGAGGCGGTGCACCCTGACGTGAACCGCGATGGGTGCTGAGAGGTTCATGGTGATTCGCCCATGCTCGCCTCCGGCGGGGTTCATCATGATGAACTTGCCGCGGACAAGTTCGCAGCGACCGATGTCGTGCGCTCGCAGAAGTTGCTCGGCAGTCGTGATTGCCATGCGCGTGATCGATTGTACTTCACGCCCTTATGACGCAATCGGGTAGCACGGACGAATCGCGACAGGTGGCGCGATAGCGCGGATCCTAGTCTCCGGCCGCCCGCTCCAACCGGTCGAACGGAACTACGGCGCCAGTCACGATTTCTCCGAGAATGCGCCCTCGGAAGAGGACACTGGCGAGAGGTTGCAGCGCCTCACGCGGAAATCGAACTAGTCATCAAACGCATCCGGTGTCCAGGGTCGCAACGCCTCGCGGAACTGCGCGGTTGGTTTGAACTTCCTGTGCTCGCGCTCGCTCCACTGCACCGTGAACTTTCCCGACGCGAGCAGGCCGAGCTGCGTGTGGGACTCGAACACGGCACAGGAGCTGTAGAAGCCGCCGAGCCCGGTCGAATGCATCAGGACGCGTTCCGGAAAGCAGCGCTCGGCCTCCGTCACAACGCGCAGCGGACCGCACGCGGGATCGGGATCGGTGTGGTTGATGGTCGGCGGGGCGTAGCCGCGGCGAATCGACAGGCAACTCGACACGGCCTGCAGCGCGGAGGAACCGGCGCCGTGCTGCCCGAGCATCGACTTGATCGAATGCAGGCGTGTCTTTGGGAGCGCGTCGCCAAAGACTTCCTGGAGCGCCAGCCCTTCGATCTTGTCATAGAGCACCGAACTCGAGCCGTTGGCGTTGATGAGATCGACGTCGGACGGCTGCCAGCCCGCTTCCTTGATTGCGCCGCGCATGGCGCGCACCATCGGTCGCGTATCGATGTCCGGATTGTCGGCGCTGTACACGCGCTGGCCGGACGAGGCGATCATGTAGCCGGCAATGCGTGCGTACACCCGCGCCTTGCGTGCCTGGGCGTGTTGTTCGGATTCGAGCAGCAGTGCGCCCGCCCCCTCGCCGATGATGTTGCCGTCGCGGCCCATGTCGAACGGCCGCGACGCCGCGCCGGGGTTGTCGTTGTAGCGCGTCGCGAGCGAATTCGAAGCCGCCAGTCCGGCCATGATCTCCTGGACCAGTTCGCAGTCGGTTCCGATGACCAGCATCGCGTCCGCCGAGCCGGCCTGAATCAAGCGCATCGATTGACCGAGCGCATCGACGCCCGAGTTGCACCCCTGGCTGGTTGTGTAGATCGGCCCGCTGATGTTGAAGATCGATGAGATCACGCAGGCCGCGGAGTGGTTGAAGCAGTGAAAGGCGGCATGCGCCGGCACCGCTCCCTTCGCGTGCCACATGTCGCGCAGCCGGAATGTGTCCTCTGCATTGCCGAGCGAGGTGCCCACATGCACCCCGAACCGGTCGGGGTCGCAGGCGTCGAGGTCGATCTCGGCGTCGTGCAGCGCAAGAACACCGGCGGCCAACGCGAATTGGACCGGCCGGGGCGTGCGTCTGCCCATCAGCTTGCCGCCTTCGAGATAGTCTCCCAGATCGAAGTCGCTGACCTCCGCGCCGATCTTGCACGCGATATTCGAGACATCGCATTGCGTGATCGTGCGGAAGCCATGCCGCCCCGCCATGAGCGAGTCCCAGAACGCATCGCGCCCGCAACCGATCGCACTGATCGGGCCGATGCCGGTAACAACGACGGGAATGGACATGGGTGGAATTCTATCCGGCGACCGCCGGCTTCAACCGGCCGAACCCGTACCGTGTCAGGCACGGCACGCTGATCGAGCTTCGTCAGTCGTCGGTGCCGGCCACCGGCGACCGAGGAGTCTCGATAAAGGCGAGGTCTTCCGCCTCCAATCGCCGGATGACATCCGCCCGCACGGCGTCGCGGTGGTATGCGAACCAATCCTGGAGCATTCCTGCCTCGTCGAGAGCGCCCTTGAAGCGCGCCCAGCGCCCGCGGCCACGGCGGCTCCACGCATCGGCGATCTCGTACGCCATCTCGCCCTTGCCGAGCCGGCCGATGAAGCGCTCCGCCCGACGGTTGTCGTCCCAGGGTTCGCGGTGGAGCCAGACCAGCTTGCCCGCCTCGTCCAACGCCTCGATTTCCTCCTCGGCCTCGTCGTCTCCGCAGTCGGACTCCATTCGGAATAGCACCTCGCCCGAGTCGCGATGAATCGCGACGTCCCACTCCGACCAGGCCGCGTCCACCTCGTCCACGATTCGCGTCAGGTCGAGCGGGCCCCGCGCCGAGTTTTCGGTGCCCTTGCTCATGAATCCATTCTAATCGCGGCGGGCCGACTAGCGCGCCGCCCGTTCCAGCCGGTCGAAGGCTTCTTCCAGCGTGCTTCCGGGGCAGGCGATGCACATGCGCGCGAAGCCGGCGCCTTCGCGGCCGAAGACGCTGCCCGCGTTGAGGCCCAAGCGCGCGCGCTCGACGAGGAAGGTGCTCAGCTGCTTGCGGTCGAGGCCGAGGCCGCGGAAGTCAAGCCACATGAGATAGGTGCCGTCCGGCTCGATCAGCTCGACGCCTTCGATTTGGTCGAGGCGCTCGCGCACGTAGGCGACGTTGCGTCCCAGGTAGCCCAGCAGCGCGTCGAGCCACTCCGCACCGTCGCGGTAGACGGCTTCGGTCACGCCTTGTTCCAGTGCGTTTTTCTTCATCAGCCCCAGGCGCCTCTGGAACTCGCGGAAGCGTTGGCGCGCGGTGTCATCGGCGATGTGCGCGAACGCGCCGGTGATGCCCGCGACGTTGAAGGTCTTGGCGGGCGAGAGCGCCGTGGTCGCATCGTCCGCCACGCGCGCGTACGGCGTGTAGACGTGGCCCGGATAGACGATGTCGCCGTGAATCTCGTCAGAAACGACATGCACGTCGTGGCGGCGGCAGATCTCATCGACGCTGCGCAACTCGTCGGCCGTCCACACGCGCGCGATCGGATTGTGCGGGTTGCAGAGTATGAGCAGCTTGTTGCATGGATCGGCAGCCTTCGCCTCGAGATCCTCGAAGTCCATCTCGTAGCGGCCATCCACGAGCCGTAGCGCGTTGTTCACCAGCTTGCGTTCGTTGCGCCGCACCGTCAGCGCGAAGTAGAAAAAAACCGGCGGCTGAATGATGACGCCGTCGCCCGGCTCCGTGTAAAGCTGCACCGCGGCGCCGAGCACGTTGACGACGCTGGGCGCCGCGGTGAGATGCTCCGGATCGACCGGCCAGCCGTGGCGCGTCGCGCACCAGTGCGCGACGGTCGGACGCACCTGCGGCGGCTCGATCTCGTAGCCGAATTCATCCACGTCGGCGCGCGCGTGTAGATACGCGCCTGCCGCCGCGGGCGAGCGGAAGTCCATGTCCGCCACCCAGAGCGGCAGGACGTCGCTGGTGCCGTAGATCCCTTCGAGCGTGGCCGGATTCCACTTCTCCGCGCCGGTGCCGCGCCGATCGAGCAGTTCGTCGAAGTCCATCAGGTCGTAACCGGCTCCGTTTCGCCGCGACGGTCGAGAACGAAGAACTGAAACGCCGACTGCAGCAGCGACGCGGTCGGCACCGCCAACAGCGCACCGACGATTCCATAGGCGTGCTCGCCCGCCAGCAGCGAGAAGAAGATCACGACCGGGTGGATCTTGCTCGCGTTGCCCATGATCTTCGGGTTCAGGAAGTTGGCTTCGATGAAGTGGATCAGCAGGATCCAGCCGAGCGCCATCATCGCCTGTTGCAGATCGCCCGCGCCCCACGCGATGAGCACGATCGGGATGCTCGATGCCACAGTGCCGAAGACGGGAATTAGGCTGAAGATGCCGGCGATCAGACCCAGCAACGCAGCGTAGCGAACATCGAAGAGCCACAGCCCGACCCACGTGAGCAGGCCGTTCACGAGACAGATCATCAGCTGTCCGCGAATCACGCCGGCCAGTCCGCGGTCGAGGTAATCGGTGAGCGTGTCGAAGCGCTGCTTGTAGTGGGGGGGCGGCAGCGAGTGCAGGAACGCGACGATGCGTTCGCGGTCGATGATGATGAACGCGGTGATCATCATGATCAGCACGATGCGCGTGAAGATGCCGAGCAGCAGCTTGGCGAAGCCGACCGCGAAGCCGAGCACCGAGTTGATGTTGTGCTGCAGCAGACCCGCGCCCTGTTCAGCGAGCGACCGAAAGCCGGCCGACGCGCCGCCGTCGAGCGGGGTGTAGTGGTCGAGACGATCGCCCACGATCGTCATCCGGTCGCCGTTGTGCAGCACCCAGTAGTCGCCGCCGTCCTCGGCCAGCAGTACGCCGGTGAGTTCGTCGCCTTCCTTGTAGACGAAGCGCGCCCTGCCCTCCACGACGGCGACCTTCTTCTCATCTCCCTCGGGCTCCGGATCGTTGCCGATGAGCGTGTTCCACTTCTCCTGCGCTGTGGCGAGATTCCGCTCCGCCCACACGAGCGCGCCTGGCAGATCCTCGCGTACCTCGATCACCTGCCGCCCGACCGCTGGAATCGCGAAGAGGAACCCGACCGTGGCCGCGCTGATCAGCACCAGATAGATGATCACGATCGATCCCGCCCGCCCCAGCCGGAACTTGCCGCCGATCTTCCGCACCGCCATGCGCTCGACCAGCGGGTCGATCAGGTAGGCGAAGAAGATCGCCACCAAGAAGGGCATCAGCACGGCGCGGAAAATCCACACCAGCCCGAAGATCAGCACGAGGAAGATCAGCAGCAGGCGCAGCCGCCTTCGCAACATCTGTTGGGCCTCGGTCATGGGGGAGTTTGTAACACTGCTCGGCCCGGATTGCCCCTGCACTCCGGGGAGCGGGTACGTTGGTACCCAAGTACATGCGGATTCTCTGTGCACTCCTGATCGGCTTGGCGCCTGCGTTGGCTGCCGATGAATTCGGGCGTGTGCTGCGGCGCGCCAAGTCGGCTGACCGCTACGTCCGGCGCGAGGCACTGCAGAGCTTGGCCGACGGGACGATCCGGCCGGCAACGACGGGGCAGCGCAGCAAGCTCTCGCGCACCATGGCCACCTACCTGACCAAGAAGTCGCTGGGTACCGACCGCGCGCTGGCGGTGCGGGCGCTCGGCCGCATTCAGAGCGCGGAGTCGTACGGCAAGCTGGCGCGATGGCTCAAGAAGGAGCGCGACGATCGTGCGCTGGATGCGCTCGAAGCGGTCTTCGCCCAGGCGCCGGAGGAGTGGTTCGACACGCTCATGGCGTCGTTCCGCAAGACGAAGCCGGTCGAGGTCATTCAGCGTGCCATCTACCTGCGCATGGCGGGCGCGAACAAGAGCGAAAAGGCGCGCGCGTTGATTCGCACGCGCGCCAAGATGGTCGACAACTGGGTGATCCATGCCACCGCCGT
>CBDURV010000123.1:0-9018 GCA_965369495.1 uncultured bacterium | reverse complement strand
CTCGGGGCGACGTTGGTGCTCTTGCACGCGGCATTTCTGCCGAAGAGCGCGCTGGGAGTGCTCGCCTCCGCCGCCCTCGCGATCGTGGTCGCGACGGGTCTTATCGGCCGCTATCTGTACAGCCTCGTGCCGCGCAGCATGTCGGGTCGCGAACTCGAACGCGAGGAGCTTCGGCGCCGACTGGAGCAGAGCCGCACCGAACTGATCGACGCCGGTTTCGATGCCGCCGTGCTCGACCGGCCGGTCATCGACCCCACGCTCGCACGGCGCGGCGCGCTCGCACGCATGGGCCGCGTCATCGTGGGCGATCGCTGGGTCCGCAAGGAGTTCGCGCGGCTGCGCAAACACCTCGCTTCGGACGAACTGCTTCCCATCGCCCGTCGCTACGCGCGCGACGAACAACGTCTGGCGCGCTATGCCGAGGCACGCGCTCTGCTCGGTGCGTGGCGCTTCCTGCACCGCTGGCTGGCGCTGGCAATGCTCTGCGTGGTCGGCTTCCACATCTATGTCGCGCTGCGCTTCGGGAGCATCCTCGGATGAACGCCGCGCCGCTTATCGTCGGTTTCGTCGCCCTGCTCGCGCTTGCCGGCAGCCTTGTGCTCCGCGAGCCTTCGCCGGGCGCGTTGGCCACGCCGCACGCCGAGATCGGCAGCGACCTCGCGACCTGCGCGACCTGTCACACGCCGGATGGACTCGACGCCGGGTGCATCGCGTGCCACGACACGATCGGCGAGCAGATCGAAACGGAGCGCGGCTTCCACGCGGAACGCGCCACCGACTGCGCCTCCTGCCACCCCGACCACCACGGCCGCTCCTTCGACGTGATGGAGGCGATCGCCTGGCGTGAAGGCGAACGCAAGGGCTTCGATCACGGCCACGTCGCGTTTGAGCTTTCCGGCAGCCACGACGACCTCGTCTGCGAGCGCTGCCACGGCGCCGGGACCTACGTGGGCCTGCAGCAGAAATGCGCGAACTGCCACGAGGACGTGCACGGCAGCGACCTGTTCAGCGACTGCGCGACCTGCCACGACCAGCAGCACTTCAAGCCGGCGTCGCTCTTCGACCACGACAAGAAGTTCCCCCTCGAAGGGCCGCACGCCAAGGCGACCTGCGCAGGCTGCCACGGCGGTCTCGACTACAAGGAGGTCAAGGGCCGCACCTGCGCCGCATGCCACGAGTCGCCGCACCGCTTCGAGTCACCCAACGGCTGCGTCGAGTGCCACCTCGGCGCCGACGACATGTGGCCGGCGGCACGCACGCGCTTCGACGTGCCGCGCCACGCCGAAACCGGTTTCGCGCTTGTCGAGGCGCACGTAGAGGTCGCCTGCGTGCTCTGCCACAAGCCCGGCCCCGACTACGCGGCGCGCTTCCCGAACCCGCCGCGCGTTGAAGAGGACTGCCTCACATGCCACGGCGACGTACACGCGGGACAGTTCAAGGCGGCGTGCACGACCTGCCACGATCAGGCGCACTTCGTTCCGGCGCGCTACGGCCTCGCGGAGCACACCACCTTCGCCCTGCGCGGCGCACACACAAAGACGAAGTGCCGCGCCTGCCACACCGAGGTCGAGGGCACGCGCCGGTTCATCGACACGCCCCGCACCTGCGCCGCTTGTCACAACGATCCGCACGCAGGGCAGTTCAACGGGGCGTGCACCACCTGCCACGACGAGAACGCCTTCGTCCCGGCGCGCTACGGTCTCGCGGAGCACACGCAGTTCCCCCTGCGCGGCGCACACGTGAAGACGAAGTGTCGCGCCTGCCACACCGAGGTCGAAGGCACGCGCCGGTTCACGGACACACCCAGCGTGTGCGCGGATTGCCACGACGACCCGCACGCCGGGCAGTTCAAGGAATCGTGCGATCGCTGCCACGACGAAAAGGCATTCGCTCCGGCCCGCTACCCCATGGCGCGGCACAGCACGTTCCTCCTGACGGGCGCGCACGGCGGCGTCGCGTGCAACTCCTGCCACACCATGGACAAGAAGGTGCGGCGCTTCGTCGGGACGGCCAACCGATGCGCCCAGTGCCACGACAACCCGCACGGCACCCAGTTCGCCCGCGAGATGAAGACGGGTGGCTGCGCGGCGTGCCATGGCACCTCCAGCTTCCGCACGCGGCCCTTCGACCACAGCGTGTATCCGCTCGAGGGCAAGCACGCGAAGGCGGATTGCGCTCGCTGCCATCGCCGCAGCGGCACGCCCCCCACCCGCCAGTTCCGCGGCACCTCCCGCAACTGCGCAGACTGCCACCGCGACGAGCATCGCGGACAGTTCGCGGGACGCAGTTGCGGCAAGTGCCACACCGGCTTCAAAGACTGGGAGGTGAGACGGTTCGATCACAACCGCACCCGCTTCCCGCTCGACAAGCAACACCGGGGTATCTCCTGCGACGACTGCCACGCGCGCGTCAAGCAACGCGACGGACAGAAGGTCACCCAGTACAGGCCCCTCGGACACCAATGCAAGGACTGCCATGAAGTTAAAGGCCGTTAGCATCGCCCTCCTGCTCTCCGTGCTGGCCGCGACATGCGCGACCTCCAGCAAGGGCAAGCAGTACTGGAACAGCAAGTGGGGCCCCCTCGTCCCGCACAAGTCGTTCCCGACGGACTGCAAACTCTGCCATTTCCCCGACGGCTGGGAGTCGATTCGACCCGAGTTCTCATTCGACCACGCCAAGGAGACGGGTCACGAGCTGAAGGGCGCCCACACGCGCGCTGCATGCCTGCGCTGCCACAACGACTTCGGCCCGGTGGCGATGTACACCGCCCGCGGTTGCGTCGGGTGCCACGCGGACATCCACCGCAGTTCGATGGGCAACGACTGCCTGAGCTGCCATACCGAGAGCAGTTGGCGCGCGACGGGACTGATCGCGGATCACGCGCGAACGCGCTTCCCGTTGATCGGCCGCCACGTCGCCACGGCGTGCATCCAGTGCCATGAGCAGGCGCCCACCGGCATGTACCGCGGCGCGCCGATCCAGTGCGAGCAGTGCCATCAACCCGCTCTCGCGCAGGCGCGCAATCCCGACCACGTCGCGCAGGGCTGGACGAACCGCTGCGACCGCTGCCATACGCCCATCTCATGGGGCGCGAGCGGATTCAGCCACTCGTTCTTCCCGCTCAGCGGCGCGCACAGGGCGGCAGCCTGCAACGCCTGCCATACCGGCGGCGTGTTCGGTCCGCTGCCGCGCGACTGCTTCTCCTGTCACCAGGACGACCACGCGCGGGCACCGAGCCACGAGAACTTCTCCCGCCAGTGCGAGCAGTGCCACAACACGTCGACCTGGGAGGGCGCCAGGTTCACCCACACCAACTTCCCGCTCACCGGCGCGCACGTCGCGGCGCAGTGCACCGACTGCCATACGACCGGCGTGTTCGGCCCGTTGCCGCGCGATTGTCTCTCCTGTCATCAGGACGACCGGGCGCGGGCGCCGAACCACCAGGACTTCTCCGACCAGTGCGAACAGTGCCACGGCACGACGACCTGGAAGGGCGCCACGTTCAACCACCGCTTCCCGATCGCGGGGCCGCACAACGTGAACTGCACCGTCTGCCACGTGGGCGGCAACACATCCACCTTTACCTGCCTCGTCTGCCACGACCACTCGCAGTCGAAGATGGATGACAAGCACAGCGAACGCGCGGGCTACAGCTACAACTCGGCCGCCTGCCTGCGCTGCCACCCGACGGGGAGGGACTAGTGCGGTACGTCTGGCTACTACTGCTCCTCGCGGTTCCCGCCGCGGGCGAGGAGGTGAGCGGAAAGGTGACCCAGGTCGTCGCGGATGCGCTCTACGTGGACATCGGCTCGGCGCAAGGGCTCGGCCCCGGCGACGGCGGGGAGATTCGCCGCGTCGGCGCGCGCATCGCGGATGTCGCGGTCGTGACCGCCTCCGGATCGCAGGCGCGGCTCTCGATCATTCGTTCAACGCGGCGCCCGGTCGTCGGCGACACCGTCGTCATGCGGGTGCGCGCCGCGAAACCGGACGAGGCGGAGACGGAGGCGGAGGCCAAGCGTCCGCCGGATGAAAGACCGTTCGAGCCGTTGCTCGAGCGCCAAAAGCGCCGTGCAAAACCGACGAGCGAGCGGAACATCCTCCACGGCCGCGTCTCCTTCCAGCAGTTGGTGCAGATGGATCGCGAGGGCGACCTCGACTTTTCCATCTCGCTGCTGTCGAGCGACGGCATGCTGGACCGCATCGCGGCCGGACCCTGGTCGATGCGCTGGTCAGCCAACCTCTACTACCGCACCGGCGAGGCGTTCGAGAACTCCGAACTGGATGGCGAGCAACTCATCGTCTTCAACCTTGCGTTCGCACGCCCGCTCGAAGGTGGCGGGTTCTTCCGCGCCGGCCGCTTCCTGCCCCGCACGCTCAACAGCGCCGGCTACCTCGACGGCGCCGACATCGAAGTCGCCGTCGGAGACAACTCGCGCCTCGGCGCGGCGCTCGGCTTCAAACCGACCCGCTTCGACCTCACCCCGTCGCTCGACGAACCCACCGGTCTCGTCTACCTCTCCCATCGGGCGGGAACCCGGGGCGGCGCATTCGCATCCGGCTCCTACGGCCTGCTCGCGTCGGGATGGAAGGGCGAGTTCGACCGCGCCGCGCTGCTGCTCGAGCAGGTCGCCGAACTCGGAAAGGCGCGGCTGGACGCGACCGCCACGATCGACTTCGACGTGGGCGGCACGGAATTCAGGACGGGGACGCGGCTCACGCAACTCAACGCCTACCTCTCGTGGCGCATCTCGCGCGCCGTGACGCTGCGCGCAGGCGCCGACCACTGGGAGCGCCTCGACACCGCCGCGGAGAGGGCGCAGTTCAACATTGTCGACCCGCTGCTGTTTGACGACGGCTTCTGGCGCTCCTGGCTCGGGGCCGTCTTCGTGCTGCCGGGTCGGCTTCGACTCGATCTCGAATACGCCAGCATCAACAGCGACACCGGCCCCACCACGACGCCGTGGCGCGTGACCCTCGAACACTTCGATCCGTTCGGCATCCGCGGCGGCAACGTGAGCTTCACCGTCTACAGCCTCGAGAGCTTCACCGGCGACGGATACGGCGGAAGACTGAACATGCACTTCCCGCTGGCGGGAGGCCGATGGATGTTCCGGGCCGCCGCCGGCTTCCGTTATCTCGAAGTCGCCGACGTGGAGTTCGACGTGACCGACGTGCGCCTGAATGTCGACTACCTGCCCGGCGGCAAGTGGCAGATCAGCGGCGGAGTGCAGTGGCTGGGCGGAACCGCGCTGGACAGCCTGCTCGTAGACTTCCGCGTCGATTATCGCTTCTGAGCCGTTCGCGTCCTGCCATTGCAAAACACGCGTTTGAGTCGGCGTGGTCGCTTTGTCCGTTTCGTCATATTGGTAGGATGAACACGGAGCCAAGCATGAGCAAAACCGCGCGCGAAATCATGTCCACACAACTCATTACCGTCACGCCGGCGACGCCGCTCCGTGAGTTCGCGCGCATCTGCGCCGAGGACAATATCTCTGGCGCGCCGGTGTTGAATGTGGACGACTCGCTGGCAGGGCTGATCACCAAGTCGGACCTGCTCGAAGGGCTGCTCGAAGCCGATCCGCTCCACGGCGCGGACAACGAATCCATGACCGAGGTGTGGATCGGCGACGATCGTCAGGTAGGCGAAATCATGGTGCCGCTGGAAGAGATCCAGTCGGTGGCACCCGACGCAACCGCGGCCGACATGGCAAAGCAGATGGCCGGGGAGCGCATCCACCGCGTGCTGGTCGTCGAGGGCGGACGCTGCACCGGCATCGTGACCAGCCTCGACCTCCTGCGCCACTTCGGCGATTGAGTCCACCGACTGCTGCGCGGGATCGCTCGCTGCGCTTCGCGTGTTGTGGGTGATGGGTTGTGGGTCGTGCGTCGCAACCATGCCATCCACCGGCGAATGAATGCGTGCGGGCCCCGGGAGCAGCTGAGGCCCAATGACGACGGTTACGCCGCAGGGCAAGCTGGTGGCGACGCAATACCCATCACTCACGACCCAATACCGAACTCGCCGCCCAGGAACACGCCCGCCCCGAGGCTTTCTGCCCCGGGACGAGCGCAGTCGAGGTTACGCCGACTTGGGTGCCGCGAGGTACGTGTCGTAAAGCCAGATGCTGCCGGCAATGCCGAGGACGGCCAATTCGAACCCGTAGAAGGTGTTGAGCGCCTCCTGCAGGCCAGCCGTGAAGCCGTACGCGTGCAGGCCGATGCCGAGCAGGTTTACGCCCCACCACGAGAACGCGATGATCATTCCGCCCGCGATGGTCGCCATGGAGAAGCCGAAGTTCTTGAGATAGCCGCCCTGGCGTGCGTGGATCATGGCGATCTGGCTCAGCACGATCATGAGCGCGCCGTTCTCCTTGGGATCCCAGCCCCAGAAGCGGCCCCACGAGTCGTTGGCCCAGACGCCGCCGAGAATCGTGCCGACCACGCTGAAGATGAGCGAGAAGGCGAGCGTGCCGTAGACCATGCGGCCAAGGGCGCGATAGAACTCCGGGTCGTCCTTCTTGAAGCGAAACGCCTTGCCCAGCACGTAGATGTGCGCGATGCCGGCAGCGAGCAGTCCGGCCGCGTAGCCAAACGTGATGCAGGTCACGTGCGTCGCCAGCCAGAAGTTGGTGTCGAGCACCGCGCCGAGTTGCGGCATCGTGTCGCGGCGATCGATGCCCTCGAACTTGCCCGCGATGAACAGGCCGAGCGCCCCCAGGAAGACCGCGGACGCGAGCCCGACACGCCGCTTGTTGATCCACTCGATCACGAGCGAGGTGATGACCACGGATGCGGTGATGAACAGGATCGTCTCGTAGAGCGTGCTGACCGGCGGACGGCCGCGCAGGATGCAGCGCAGCACGATGCCGTACGTGACCATGGCCGCACCGAGAATCAGCATCGCCCAGAGCGAGCGCAGGATCCACTTGTTCGGCCAGTACCAGCTTGCGGCGAGCACCAGGAACGAGAGCAGGAACACGACCAGAGCCTTGGTGAAGATGTCGAGTTTGTTGTAGTAGACCTCGAGCCCGATCTTGCCGTAGACCTCGCTCGACTCCGCGCGTGCACGTGCGTCCGTCTGAAGCGACTCGACCGCTCCCTCGAGCTTGCCGGCGTCGCCGCGCGCGGCGTAGACCGCTTCCATCTTGGCCAGGAACGCGATGTTCGCGACAGCGGACGGGTCGTTCGCGAAGACCGAACCGACAATGTCGCCGACGGCGAGAAAATCGGCGCGGTATCCCTCTTTCGATTTGAGCGGCGCCATGATGCGCAGCGGACCCGACTGGCGTCCGAGCATGTCCGACATCTGCGCGACTCCACCCGCCCACTCCGGCTGCTCGCCGGACACGACCAAGGCGTGCAGCTTGCGAAGCGCCACGCTGAGCGGCACGTGCGTGCGATCGTCAAGCTGCTTGATCTGCTCGTCCGTCCGGGCGGGAACGCCCCTCTCTGCAAAGACGAAGGTGCGCCGCACATCCTCGAAGGTGAACATCTTGTGCGCGAGGCTGATGAGCATCTTCTGGTCGCGCGTCTGCTTGCGACTTTCCGTCTTCATGTACTGCCCGTACTTCTCGACCATGCGCCGGCGTCCGGGCAGCAGCTCGTTGTACGAGTAGATGTCGCGCTTCTTCTTCTTGATGTCGCCGAGACCGATCTCGTCGAGCACGGCGGAGTCCTCGATCCGGAAGACCGGGTCGTCGGCGGCACGCTCCGGGAAGAGAACGGTTCGCAGGAACCACTCGGTCGGCTTGATCTTGCGACCGTCCGAAAGCTTGAGCGTGCGCTTGTGAAGAATGCCGAGCAGCGTGAAATCGGCGTAGGTCGCGAGCGGCTTGACGCGCCCCCCGTCCTGCACCGGAATGAGGCTCGCGGCCTCGAGAGTTGCCTCGGTGAACTCGGGAATCTGCGTGAGAGCGGCGGCGGACGGTATCTGTCCAACCGGCTCTTCGGCGTTCGCGCCAGTCGTCATGACCAGCACGGCCAGAACAAGCGGCAGGAGGTTGAAGCTAGCTCGCATTCTTGGCGGCCCTTTCTCTTAGGTGCGCCTCGGCCATGGTGTAGCCGTAGAGCTTGATCAGGAAGTGCCACAGCAATCCGATGGCGATCACGATGCACGCGTAGAGCGGCACCTGGTCGGTCGGGTTGCGCGACACCGAGAAGGTCGAGATGACGCGGCCGCCCGTCATGCGGCTCGCCTCCTGGAATCCCGACTGATAGAAGATGTAACCACTCTCCCGCATCGGGTTGTTCATGCTGATGTGAACGTCGTGGACGGTACTGCCCTCGTAGCGCGTGACATCACTCGCGTAGCGCGACGCCATTCCGGTACCGGGGTGCTTGTCGCCCTCGGCCTTGCGCAACTCGACGCGGTAGGGAAGCAGATAGCGGTGCCTGCGCAGCACGATGCCGAAACGCCGTCCGTCCGCCCTGAAGACCCAGGGCGACGAGCCGGGGGCGCCCCAGAGGATCGTCTCGCGGCGCGTGCCGTCCGATTCGATTACCGCGGCGGTAAGACCGGCCCTGTTGCGGACCGCCTGCTCGGGGTCAAGGGGCACCGGCCGGAAGGCGGGCCCCTCGGCCGTGATGGCGGGGACGCAGTTGGGGACGAATCCGGAGAGGACCAGCGTGAATGGCAGGTCCTGCCCCGAGACGCTGACCGAGTCGGTCGATCCAAGCTTCATGAACTGGGTTTCCGGAACGACGTGTACTCGCTCCTTGCCGCTCTCGGTGCTCTCGAGAACGGCGAGTTCCCACTTCGTATAGCTGACGTAGTCGTCGGCGCTCTGACCCTCCGCGAGCTCCATGTAGCCCTTTTCGGCATACAGGAACTCGATGACGTTGCCTGCGAGCAGGGTGGCGATACCGAGATGGATAACGAGGATCCCGCCACGCTTCCAATCACGTCGCATGCGGATCATTCCGCCGACCATGAGATTGACGAACAGCAGGCTCATCAGCAGGTTGGCGCCCGGCACCGGCAACGGAATTCCGAGCGGCAAATCGACGACGAGCCAGTAG
>CBDURV010000122.1:0-9180 GCA_965369495.1 uncultured bacterium | reverse complement strand
GAGGCCGACGTCGTGCTCGGCGTGTTCGGCACCAACGCGAAGACCGGGCGTGTCGTTCCGTGCAAGGTCTACGACGCGCTCGCGGCCGGTTGCTGCGTCGTGACGGGCGACGGCGCCGCGCCGCGCGACCTGCTGCGCGACGGCGTCGAGACGCTGCTCGTCGAGCGCGGCAGTCCCGAGGCGCTGGCCGCGGCGCTGCGTCGCCTCGGCGCGGATCCGGATCTGCGCGCGAGCCTGGCCGCCGCCGCGCGTGCCGCGTACGAGCAGCGTTTCGATCGCGATGCGCTCGGCGGCATCCTGCAGCGTGCGCTGGCGGAGGCGTGTGCGCGATGAGAATCGCCATCAACGGCCTCGCGATCACGCGCCAGATGACCGGCATCGGCCGCGTCACCCTGCAGTCGGTGCGTGCGCTGCTGGCGCTCGATCGCGAGAACGAGTACCTGCTCCTGCTGCCCTTCGACGCACCCGACGACCTCGATCTCGCGGCTGACAACCTGGAGATCTTCCACAGCGAAGCCTCCGTCTCGCGGCCGCTCAAGAGCATCTGGTTCGAGGAGATGGAAATGCCGCGCAAGCTCAAGGGCGCGCGCATCGACCTCTACTACACGCCGAGCTACCTGCTGCCCGCCGCGCGCTGCGCCGAGGCGGAGGTGGTCTGTGTGCACGATCTCGCCTGGCGCTTTCATCCCCGCTCGAAGAGCCTGCAATTCCGGGCCTGGATGAACGCGCGCCTGCCGGCCGCCCTCAAGCGCGCAACGCGCATCGCGTGCGTTTCGCATGCGACCGCGACCGATCTCATCGCCGAGTACGGAACCGAACTCGCCGCGCGCGTCCGCGTCGTGCACAACGGCGTGGATCTCTCGGTCTTCCGTCCCGCGGCGTCGCCGGCGACGGAGCCGGAGCACTACATCGCCGTCGTCGGCAACCAGGACCCGCGCAAGAACATTGCCACGCTGCTGGAGGCGTTTCCGGCATTCCGCGCCCGCATGCGTCCCTGTCGCCTGGTCATGGCGGGCCCCGGCCGTCCGCCGCGTACGTCACCGCCCGCCGTGGACTTCGTCGGTTATCTCTCCGACGAGGAACTGGTCGCCCTCTACCGCGGCGCCCTGCTCGTGGTGCAGCCGTCGCTCTATGAGGGCTTCGGGCTGCCGGTGCTCGAGGCGATGGCGTGCGGCGCGCCCGTCGCGTGCGCCGACATTCCCGTCTTCCGCGAGGTGGCCGGCAACTGCGCGCGCTACTTCGATCCGCGCGACGCCGACGCCATCGCCGGCGTCATGACGGACCTCGCCGGCGACGAGACGACGCGGCGCGAACTTGCCGAGCGTGGCGCCGCGCGTGCCCGCGAATTCAGCTGGAAGCGCTCGGCCGAGCGTCTGCTCGCCGTCTTCCGGGAGGCGGTCGCATGATTCGCGTCGCACTGCATGTCGTGGCCGGTCCGCGCGGCGGCCCGCGCACCTATGGGGTGGCGCTGGCCGAGGCGCTGGAGCGCCGTGACGATCTCGATCTGGTCGTCCTCACCGACCGCCCCGAGGCGTTCGGCGGGATCGCGACGGTGCAGCTACGCGGCCCGCGTCCCTGGTGCGACATGATCGCCGTCTCCAAACTGCTGCGCGATCTGCGCCCGGATGTCTATCACAACACCAAGAACGTGCTGCCGTGGCGCATGCCCTGCCCGTCGGTGGTAACGCTGCACGATCTCGCCTATCACCATCATCCCGAGACCTTTGGGACCTTCTCGCGGCTCTATCTCAAGTACCACCACGAGCACGCGGCCAAACACGCCGACCTCGTCGTGGCGGTTTCGCACCACGCGCGCACCGACATGATCGAGACCCTCGGCATGGGCGGTGACCGTGTTCGCGTCGTCTACCACGGCGTCGCGCCGCAGTTCCGGACGCCCGACGAGGATCGCGTCTGCGGCCTCGTGGAACCCTACATCCTCTCGGTCGGCACCATTCAGCGGCGCAAGAACCTCGACGTGCTCGTACGCGCCGCCGCCGCGCTGCGCCGCGAAGGACGCGACTTCACGCTCGCCATCGCCGGCCGTCGCGGCTGGAAGACCCACGAGTTCGACGCCGCCTGCGAGGAGACGCCGGTGCGCCTGCTCGGCGTCGTACCCGACGAGTCGCTGCCGGCGCTCTATCGCGGCGCCGCCGCCTTCGTGCAGCCCTCGTCCTACGAGGGGTTCGGGCTCACCGCGCTGGAGGCGATGGCGTGCGGCGCGCCCGTCGTCGCCGCCGAGGCGGGCAGCCTGCCGGAAGTGGTCGGCGACGCGGGCCTGCTCGTGCCGCCGCGCGACGTGGATGCGCTGGGCAAGGCGCTGGCGTCGATTCTCGACCACCCCGAGCTTGCCAGCGAGTTGAGCGCCGCCGGACGCGCGCGCAGCGAGCGCTTCACCTGGGACCAGTCCGCGGCGGATCATCTCGCCGTGTATCGCGAGGCCGCCGCCCGCGGAGGTGCGCGGTGAAGGACTGGTTCGTCAACGAAGTGCGCAAGGCACCGCGCGCGTATGCGATCGTCCTGCTGATCGCCGTCTCTTTCCTCGCCTACGCCAACACGCTCGATGCGGGTTTTCACTACGACGACTCGCACGCGATCGTCAACAACCCGTTCCTGCGCGATCCCGGCTACATGCCGGACTTCTTCCACCGTGCCGACATGTTCAGCGCCCTTCCCGGCCACGACATGTACCGGCCGGTGTTGCTCTTGTCCTTCGCAGCCAATCACTACTTGGGCGGCTACGATCCCCTGTTCTGGCGCCTGACTGCCATTGCGCTCCACGCTCTGGTCGCAGTCGGTGTCTACCTCCTCGTCCATTCCCTGTCGACGTCCACCGACCAAGGACCCGGCAGCGGGGGGGAGTTGGGGGCTCTCGTGGCCGCCCTGTTTTTTGCCGTGCATCCCGTCTTCACCGAGACGATCGACTACGCCAGTTCGCGTTCTTCGTTGCTGGCCACGGCGGGCGTCGTGTGGGCGATGCTGGCGCACCGTCGCGCGCTCGCAAGCCCGCATCGCGCGGCCCGGGTGCCGCTGCTGGCGCTGTCGCTCGTCTTCTTCGCCGCCGGTTTCCTGAGCAAGGAGATCGCGATCGTCTACCCGCTGTTGCTGGCCGCGATCGCGTGGGTGGAGCGTCGCGGGTGGGTGGCGGTGCTGCCCGCGGTCGCGGTGGCCGTGACGCTGCTGGTCGTGCGCAAGATGGTGCTGGGCAGCGCGGTAATCGATTTCGCTGCGCGCGAGGCGGCGCTCGCCACCGCCGATCCCGGCAGCGGCGGCGCGCGTCCGATTCTCTGGAACCTCTTCACGCAGGCGCGCGTGATCTGCATCTACCTGACGATGTTCCTCTTCCCGCGCGGGCTCTCCATCGAGCACGACGTGCGCGTCTCGGAGACGCTCTTCGAGTTCGGCGTGATCTTCGGTGGCCTGGTGATTCTCGGGCTGCTGGTCGTCGCGTTCCGCGGACGCAGGAGCCGCCCGCTGCTCACGATCGGCCTGCTCTGGTTCTTTTTCGCGCTGGCGCCGACCTCCTCGATCATTCCGCTCAACCAGGTGATGAACGAGCACCGGCTCTACTTGCCCGGCGTCGGGTTGGCGATCGTGCTCGCGTTCGGCATGCGACGCCTTGCGCTCGCCGCACCCCGCTTGCGTCTGCCGGTGGCGGTCGGGGGCTGCCTCGTGCTGGGCGCGCTCACCTTGCGCCGCAACGAGGACTGGAGCGATCCCGTGCGCATCTGGGAGAGCGCCGTGCGCGTTTCGCCCGGAAGCGCCACCGCCTGGAATGCGCTCGGCGCGCAGCGCCGCATCCACGGCGACCGTGACGGCGCGGCGGTCGCGTTCGAGCGCTCGCTGGAAATCGACCCCGAGGCGTGGGATGCCACCTTCAATCTCGGCACGCTCGCCCTGCAATGCGGTCGCGAAGACGGCGACGACGCGGCCCTCGAGGAGGCGGCGCGCTGGCTCGACCGGTCGCTCGTGTTGCACCCCAATGCGCAGCGCTCGCTCTGGTATCTGGCGGAAGTGCGCTACGCGCAGGGACGTATCGAGGAGGCGCGCGCCGAATTCCAACGGCTCGGCTCCCTCTCGGCGCGCATGTACGAGATGTCCTGCTACCCGCTCGCGCGCATCGCCATCGACGAGGGCGAACTGGATCTCGCGCGCGGGTACTACGGCGATGCGCTTGAAGCGGGCGCCGATCCGGTCTCCGCGCTGCTCGGCCTGGCCCAGTTGGAGGCGGAGGCGGGCAATCTCAAAGAGTCGCTCGCCAAGGCGCGCCGCGCGATGGAGGAGCGTCCGCACGACGCGCGACCCTATATGTTCCTCGCGCACCTGCACGCCGGTACGGCGCAGGCGCCCGGCTACCTGATCGAAGCGGAACGCCGCGGCTATCGACCCACGGAATCGGAACGCACGATCATCCTGCAGGGGAAGGAGTCATGAGAATTCTCTTTCTCGACCACCAGGTCACGCTCGGCGGCGGGCAGATCATGGCCGCGCGCATGGTGCCGGCGCTGCGTGCGCGCGGCTACGAGATCGACCTGCTCGCGGGCTGTCCGCACCTTGAGGGCGACCCGATTCCCGCGTCGTTCCCGGGCCTGCGCCGCGCGATGCGAGGCTATGACCTCGTCTATGCCAACACCGGGCGCACCGCCATCGCGGCGGCGACGCAGAGCGTGCCGTTTTTGTGGCACAAGCACCTGCCCGCCTCGACCTGGCTGCTGCGCAACCTCGTCGTGCCGCGCGCGCGCCGCATCATTTCGGTATGCGGCCTCGGCGCGCCCGCGCTCGACAAGGTGCACGTGATCTACAACGGCGTGCCGCAGATGCACGCCGCGCCGGCCGCGGACCTGCCCGCCGGCAGGAAGATCCTGCTGCTCGGCCGCGTCGAGCGCGAGAAGGGCCACGACCTCGCCGTCGAGGCGCTCAACCGCATGCGGACCGACGCGACGCTCGTTGTCGCGGGACCCGGCGACTGGTACCTGCCCGCCGACGAGCGCGTCGTTTGCCTCGGCCTGCGCAAGGACGTGCCCGCGCTGCTGGCCGGTTGCGACGTGTTGTTGAACGCCTCGCGTTTCGACGAGGGCGCGCCGCTGGTCGTGCTCGAGGCGCAGCGCGCCGGCATTCCGATCGTCGCCACGCGCGTCGGCGGCACGCCGGAGATCGTCAAGGACGGCGAAACGGCCTTCATCGTGCCCAAGGAGGACCCCGCCGCGATGGCGCAGGCGCTCGATCGCGCGCTGGCCGTCGATCGCGCGCAGTGGGCGGCCGCGGGCAAGGCGCACGCCGACAAGTTCTCCGTGGACGCCTGCGCCGACGGCATTGCCGAGGTGATCGACCTTTGCCTGGAGGGCGAGCCTAGCGAGACAGCAGCAGCGCCATCGTAAGTACCCCGATCGACGCGACCAGCCCGGGCACCAGGCAGAACAGGTAGCGGAGATGCGGGAAGCCGGTCAAGCGCCGCGTGTAGGCCTGGGCCACTGCGCTGGCGACGACGGAGCGCACGGCGAGGGTGTAGGGGATGGCCAGCAGCCAATCGCCGGCGAAGAGCGGCAGCGCCACACTCAGCAACGCCACGTTCACGAGTGACCATGCGAGGCGCAGGCGCATGCGGCCGAGCGCGAGCCAGACAATGCCGGGGTGCGAGTTGAGCCCCGCCGCGAAAGCGGCCACGCACAATGCGCGCAACACGGGAACGGCTTCCTGCCAGCGCGCGGGGTAGAGCAGATCGATCAGCTCCGGCGCGACGACCCAAAGCAGGGTGGCGAATGGCAGCGCGACCAGGGCGAACAGGCGCGTAATGGAACCGTACGCGGCCAGGAATGCGTCGCGATCTTCGCGCGTGCGACTCAGCCACGGCAGCGCGACCTGCTCGGCGACCGGGGAGCCGTGTTGGATGACGGCCATCGCGTGCGGGTAGGAGAACGCGTAGAGCCCCAGCGCGCCGGCGCCGAAGCGAACGGCGATGAAAAAGCGGTCGATCTGCCCGAAGAGCACGTCGGCGAGCCGCGTGCCGACGATGTGCAACCCGTCGCGCAGCAGTGGCCCGGGCCGTCCTGGCTGCGGACGACCGGCGGCGAGCCAGAATCCGAGAGTCGCCGTCGAGACGCCGACGAGATCGCCCAGCACGATGGCCCACGCGCCGAACCCCTGCATCGCGAAACCGATGCGCCCCGCGGCGGCGACGATCGCCAGCTGCATGTCCAGGCCCGCCATGCGCTCGAAGGCGAGTCGGCGTGCGAGTCGTGCGCGGGCGGCGGCGATGATGCCGGCGCAGACGAGTGCGGGGGCGGCGGCACGCATGAGGCTGATCAGGTCGGGACCCTCGCCGAAAACGCGAGCCAGCAGCGGGGCGCACAGGAACAGCAGGCCCGCGGTCAGCACGCCGCCCAGAAGCGAGAACTGCGCCACGCGCCGCTCGTCGGGATCTTCGCGCTGCACGCCGAGCACGCCCATGCCGAGATCGGCGCCGGCGCCGAAGACGGCGCTCGCGATCGCGGCCATGCCGGCGAGTCCGAATTCGCTCTTGTCGAGATAGCGCGCCAGCACCAGCAGGCTGATCAGCTGCGCCCCGACCTGGACTGCCCTAGCGGCGGAGAGCCATATGCTCCCGCGAATTGCCCGCTCCTTCATGCGCGCGCAGTCTAGCGCCAGGTCGCGTAGCGGGCGGCGACGATCTTTTGGCAGATCGGTGCGAAGAGGCGGCGGACGGGCGCGGGCGTGTAGGAGGCGATCAGTAGGCCGACGCAGAGCGGGCGGAAGGGCTCGCCCCGCCACGCGCGCACCAGGTGGGGGCGCGCCTCGCGCACCTGGCCGTCGCGGAACTTCCATTCGCCGAACTGGTACTGGACGCGTGCGGCGGCGCGTCGGCGGCTGCCCGCGTCGTCGGTCACCGAGATCGCGGCGACCTGCTCCTCGAGACGTTCCGGTTCGCCCCGCGCACGCCGCTCGGCGCACAGACACGCGATGCGGGCGTACGCCCCCTGAAGTGCGCCGCGGCCCGTGGAGATGTTCTCGGTGTGGAACCGGTAGCTCCCGAGAACCTCCGGCAGGATCTCGATGCCCCCCAGTTCGGCGAGCCGCAACATCAGGTCGTAGTCGTGCGCGTAGCGCAGCGGTTCGCGGTACCCGCCCAGTTCGCGCATGGCGGCGGCGCGTACGAGGCAGTTGGAGTGGAGGAAGGGGTTGTGGAACGGCAGGACCGAGCGGATGCGCGCCTCGCCGGTGGCGGGGCGGATGGTGGCATGCACCTTGTCGTCGCCGTCGATGGCGGTGAACCAACCGGCGACGAGGACATGCTCGGCGTGCGCGGCGAAGAACTCCACGCCGCGCTCCAGCCGCTGGGGCGCCATCAGGTCGTCGTCGTCGAGGATCGCGATGAACTCCCCGCGCGCCTCCCGGATGGCCGCGTTGCGGGCGCCCGCGGGGCCGCGCGACTCCTCGAGGCGGATCAGCCGGATGCGCGGGTCGCCCAGGCGATCGATCACCTCGCGCGTGGTCTCGTCCGGGGATCCATCATCGACCACGAGATGCTCGAAATCGGCGAATTCCTGATCCAGGGCGGAGCGGAGCGCCAATTCCAGCTCGCGCGGCCGGGACTTCGTGGCGGTGACGATGGAGACGCGAGGCGCCATACGGTTCCTATCGGACGGTATCCCCGGAATATGGAACGGCGGGCGAATCTCCATACCCGGGAATGTTTGCCCACCGTCGGGCCGATTCTGGTCCCCTTGGCGATCGAACTTGCGCGTCCGCCCTTGGGCTGCCGATAGAGATGGAATCGTGAGCTTCTCGGATCTCAAGGCGCGCGTCGTCTCGGGGGCGTTTCTCGTGGCGGGGGCGCAGCTCGCGCGCCAGCTCGTCCAGCTCGGCGCCATTGCCCTGCTGGCGCGACTCATCGTTCCGGCCGATTTCGGGCTGGTGGCGCTGGCGGTCGGCGTGCTCGCCTTCGTACAGGTGCTTTCCGATTTCGGGCTCAGCGCCGCACTGGAGAGGGAGATCGATCTCGCGCCGGCGGTCGAGTCGCGCCTGTTCAGGCTGAACCTGCTTGCGGCGCTGGTCGTCGCGGCCATCGTCATGGTGGCGGCGCCGGCGTTCGCACGTCTGTTCGGGCAGCCGGAGCTTGCGTTTGTCGTGCGAGTGCTCGCGTTCCCGTTTCTCCTGGCCAGTACGGTTCGGACGAGAACCTCGGTTCTCGCGCGTCAACTGCGGTTCGGTCGATTGGGCGCCGTCGAGGTTGTGCCGGTCGTGTTGGGCACCACGATCAGCGTAACGCTCGCCTATCGCGGCTGGGGGGCAATGGCTCTCGTGGCCGGATCGGCCGTGCAGCAGCTTGCCTGGAGTGCCGGCGCGGTACTCGCGGCGGGAGTCCCGTCCGCCGCGCCTGCTCCCTTGCGCACGGTCGTGCCGCTGATCCGTTTTGGCGGTAGCGTGGCTCTCTTCCAGATTGTCAACACGACCGCGCGCAAGCTGGACGATCTGCTCGTGGGCGGCCTCATGGGGATCGCGGCGCTGGGGATCTACGAGAAGTCCTATGCGTTGATGATGATTCCCGTGGCCTATCTGGCGGGTGCGTCGAGCCGCGTGCTCTATCCGTCGCTTGCGAGGGTGCGCAACGACCCGGCACAGTTCCGTTTTCTCTATCTCGGGGCGGTGCGCAAGCTGGCCGGACTTTCGTTTCCCGTGGCGGCCGTCTGCGCCGCGGCGGCGGGACCGGTCGTGCGCCTGTTGTTGGGGCCGCGCTTCGAAGCGGCGATTCCCATCTTCGGCGTGCTGGCGCTCAGCATGGGCTTGCAGCCGCTGCTCAGCATCGGCGGGGTGGTTTACATGGCGCGCGCGCGCATGCGGCTGTTTGTCGCGGTATCGGCCGGAGCCACCATCGTGCTGGCGGCGGCGTACATGATCGGCGCGCATCAGGGATCGCCTCTCGCCATGGCCAAAGGGTTCACCGGCGCTTACCTGGTGGTCTTCGTCCCGCTCATGTCCGTCGCGTTGCGGGTTGCGGGGGTTACGTGGCGGGAGTTCCTGGAGCGGGTCGCCGCTCCTGCCGTGGCCGCGATCGTGGCCTGGGCAGTGGGCGTGGCGGTCGCCAATTTCGGCGCCGCCGTCCAGTTCCCGGCGATGGGCATCGCCTACCTCGGGGTGCACTGGATCATCGATCGCGACGCGCTGCTGGACCTTTTTCGCTTT
>CBDURV010000121.1:0-9193 GCA_965369495.1 uncultured bacterium | reverse complement strand
AACCCGTAGCCGGGCGCGAGCGTGGCGCGGCGGTTCATCGCCTGGGGCACCGAGTCCTTGTAGGCGGGCGGATCGAAGTATCGCTCCGGATCGATTCCCCGCGCCCATAGCGCCTCCGTCCCGTTGAGCTTGCGGAACTGCTCCCTGGTCAAGACGCGCAGCCCGAAAGCGGGCGTCGCGGGATCAAAAAACGCGCGCAGCGGAATGTCACCCGCCAACGCCGCCGAGGCGAAGACGAAAAGCGCGACAATCAAGCGGGCCATGCCCCTATTCAACGCGCCTCACTTGCGCGCTGCATAGCGCCCGCCGTTGGCGCGGGCCAAATTGAGCAGAAACGCGCCGTTCTGCTCCTTGCTCACGCCGACGGTATGGATCACCACGCCGATGCGACGGTTGCGCTCGGTGATCTCGGCGAGAATCTGCGCCGGGTCCACCACGCGCCCGTCGGTCGGCACGCCATCGGTCATGAAGAAGATCGTGACCGCCTGGTCGCCCCGCTTGCCCGATGCAGCACCCGCGAGCTGAAGCGACTTCAGGAGCGCGTCGTAGATGTTGGTCGATGCCGCGGGCTGCAGCTTTTCGATCCAGCGCGAGGCGGACTTCTTGTTGGCCGGCGTCGCCTTGGCCAGCTTCTTCTTCCACGTCGCGACAGTCGAGTGGTACGCCACGATCGTAAAGACGGCGTCCTCCGGCAGCAGGCGCAGCGCGCGCAGCATCTCCTGCCGCGCGGTTTCGATGCGCGGCTTTTTCTTGCCGCCCTCCCCATCCAGCGGCAGGCCCATGCTTCCGGAAACGTCGAGGCAGAAGACGATGCGCTTGGCGTGGGTGCGAATGCCATAAAAGGCGACCGATCGGCCCTCGCCGCCCTCCTTGACCGCCAGCGCGCCGTCCGCCATGCGCTTTTTCTCGGGCGGCTTCCAGGTCGGCTTCGCTTTTTTCCACCACGCCTCCCACGGCGCGGGATCGGCGTCGAACTTCTTGAGGGTGAGCGCTTCGAGCGCGTCGGCGATGTCGTCCTTGAGACGCCCCTCCTCCTTGGCAAGCCGCGCGATCAGCATCTCGATCGACTCTTTTTTCGGCAGGCGCCCCAACTCGGCGATAACCGCCGCGCGCACCTGCCAGCGCTCGTCCAGCAGACGCGCCGCAAGCAGTTCGTGAATGCCCTCGGGACGGCGCCGCGCGCGAATGCGAATGAGTTCCGCGAGCATGTACGCGTCCGCCTCGGCGGTCAGCGCCGCGTCGAAGATCGCATGCGCGCGGTCGTCGCGCATGTAGCCGAGGATGGCGGCGCAGCGCAATCGCTGGCGCCAGTCCTTGCCCTTGAACCCTGCCGCCAGCGCGGCGTAGGGCTTGCCGCGCTCGCCCTCCGGAAGGTCCTCGATCATTTCCGCGAAACGACGCAGCACCCACTTGTGGAACTGCCGCTCACTCTCCTGCACGGAGAGCATCAACTGCAGACGCCGGCGGTCGCGCTCATACGCCTGCAGCAGCGAGCGGCTCACCATCACCTGGGCCGGCGGCTTGCCGTGCTTTTTCATGTGGCGGTCGATCTGCTGCTGGCGCGTGCGGTCGAGTTGCTCTTTCGACTTGAGAAAACTCTCGGTGACTTCGCCAATCACCTTGTCGAACTTGGCGCCCAGCTTGTCGATCTGGGTGAGCTTCTTGATCAAACCCGCGATCGAACTCGGCGGCAGCCCCTCGACCATGCGATCGAAGAGACCCTGCTTGTTCTTCAGGCGCTCCGCGAAGCGAAACCCGGCGTACCGGTCGCGCGGGCCGGGCGCATTGATCCGCCTTTGGCGTTCCTGATCGCGCTGCTCCGGCGTCTTCTTGGCTTCTTCCTCTTCGCGCTTCTTCTTCTTCTCTTCCTCTTCGGGCGTCAGCTTGTCGGGCGGCGGCGTCTCCCACGCATCGGGATCGATGCCGCGCGTCTCGAGACGCATTTTCTTGGAGAGCTTGCGCCACTCCGGCCAGGGGTAGGTGGCGAGCGGCACCGACTGCGGATCGAAGACCTCTTTCAGCTTCGGCTTCGCCGCTATGGCCAGCGCACTCAGGAGGAGAAGAAGAATCGTGCGCCGCATGGGAGCCGGATTTTACAATTCACGCCGTGCCGGAATACAGGACCGTCTGCCCGCTCGACGAACTTTCGCCCGGTTCGGGGCGCCTCTTCGAGTGGGATGGCCGCCAGATCGCCCTGCTCAACGCCGACGGCACGATCTATGCCATCGACGACACCTGCCTGCACGCGGGGGGCCCGCTGCACGAGGGCTCGGTGTTGGACGGCAAGGTGATCTGCCCGTGGCACCACTGGGAATTCGACCTAAGCGATGGCGCCTGCGCGCTCAACCCCTGCCACAAGCTCGACGTCTACCGCGTGCGGGTTATCGACGAGCAGGTGCAGATCCTGATCTGAAGATCGCCAGCCGTTCGCGGCCCTCGCGCCCCTCGGCCGAATTGGCCGGCGTCGAGTAGTGCACGACCGAGAGCCCCGCGCCGAGGACATCGGTGATTTCCGCCTCGCTGATGCCGTAGGGCGGCCCTTCGGGCTTGTCCTCCACCGGGAAAAGCAGCGCCACGAGCAGTCCGCCCGGCTTGAGCGCCGCGTGCAGGGAGGCCGCGTACTCGGCCCTGCGCGCCGGATCGATGGCGCAGTAGCAGGTGTATTCCACGATCGTGTCGAAGACGCCGGCGTAGCGGGTACCCAACTCGAAGACATCCACGTTTTCGATCGGGATGTCATCGGCCTGGACGGCGAAATCGAAGCCGACCGCGTCATAGCCCTGTTCGCGCCAGTAGCGCACGTCGTGGCCGCTTCCACAGCCCGGGAACGCGACGCGGCCCGGCGGCGGCGCGTGGGGCGCGGCGAGCAGCGAGACGAAAACGCCGCACGGGGCCCCCAGGTCCCAGCGGGCGGTTCCCTCGGCGTAGCGCGCCGCCCAGTAGGCGGGATCGGAGACGGGATTGGTCACGCGGGCAAAGTATCAGCATTGGGGCTGTTGTTTGAGAAGCCCCGCTTCTTTATGCTTGCCCGCCGTGGTCAAGGTACGGATTGTCGAGGGGCCCGGGGCGGGCACCGAATTCAACGTGGATCAGGCGGTCATTCTCGGCCGCCTGGACAGCAACGATGTGCCTGTGCATGACCCGAAGGCGTCGCGCGAGCACGCCAAGATCTACCGCCAAGGCGCCAAGTTCTCGATCGTCGATCTCAACTCGTCGAACGGCACGTTCGTCAACGGCAAGCAGATCACGAAGCAGGAACTGGCCCACGAGGACCGCATCACCATCGGCAAGGTGACGATGGTCTTCGAGAATCCCGAGGCGGCGGCGCTCAAGGCGGCCGCACCCAAGCGCCAGAGCCTCGACGATGCGTTCTCGGCTGCCAAAGAGGGCAAGTCCAGTGCGACGGGCGCCGCCGGCAGCGGCACCCCCGAGATCGTCATGAGCGGTCACAAGCCGCTGCAGTTCAGCCGCGTCAAGGCGGGGCGGCCGAAGATCAGCTTCGACATGGACCAGCTCTCGCCGACCGGCAAGCTGATCGCGTGGATCGTGATTGCGGCGATTGTCGGCGGCCTCGGCTGGCTGACCTTCACGCTTTCAAGTGGCGGCTAAGCGCCTCCGCGGACGCCTCCCAACTCCAGCGCGCCGCCCACTCGCGCCGCGCTCCCGCACTCTGCCGGGCCCCCTCATTTCGCGCAGACGCACTCTGCCAGGCCACGTGCACCGCCTCGCACCACGCATCGACGTCATCGACCGGTGCATAGAGCGCGGCATCCCCGCAGACCTCCCGATGCGCGGGAATGTCGCTCGCCACGACGGGGCGCCCCACCGCCAACGCCTCCAGCGCCACCATGCCGAAGCCCTCGGCGCGGGCGGGACAGAGCACGACTCGGGCGCGCCCGAGTTCGTCGCGCAGTTCCGCCTGCGGGAGCCAGCGCACGCCGCGTCCGACTTCGCGCAGTTCCCGACCGAGGCGCGCCGCGACCGCACGCGCGACCGACGCGCCCTTGTGCGGCAGGCCGGGGTCGCACAGGAGCAGGTGGTCGCCGTGCTCCGCGTGCGGGGGCGCGAGCGACACGCCGTTGGGAACCACCGAGGCATCGACGCCCCACGCCGCGCGCACCGTTTCGCTCACTGCGATAATGCCCGCGGCGCGCTGCAGATGGCGGCGAATGAGCGCGCGGCGCCACGACGGGCCGCCGAGGTCGTGCAGCGTGATGTGGGTCGGCAGGTCGGTGGCAGGGTAGTGGTCGGTCAATAGCGCGTCGCCGTCGTTGGGCAGGCGCAGCTGCATCCAGCGGCGCAGTCGATCGCGCGCGCGCACGGGGAGCGTCCGCGACTCGACGCCGGGCGGCACGATGGAGGCGTCGCTGTCGGCGGCCAGCAGGAAGACGATCTCGTGCTCGCCCCGAGCGTGTAGCGCGCCGTAAAGATGCCGCGCGCGCAGCCCCGCCCCACCCGGGACGGCGCCGTACGAGGTCGCGTTAACCAGCAAGCGCATCGGTCCAGAGTTCGACGTAGGCGCGCGCCACGTCCGCCGCCTGGAACTTCAGCAGGCGCGCGGGCCCTTGGGTGCGCACCATGGCACGGTGCTCGGTCTCGAGCGCGCGCCGCCATGCGTCGGCGATCTGCTCCGGCTGGCCGGGATCGACCGTGAGCACGGCGTTGCCGCCCACTTCGGCCGCCCCCGTCCCTTCCGCCACGATCACGGGAACGCCGCGCCCGAGCGCTTCGAGCACCGGGAACCCGAACCCCTCCGAGCGACTGACGAGCGCGACGGCGCCCGCCTTGCGGTAGAGGAAGTCGAGCATCTTGCGGTCCACCTCGCCGACGAACTCGACGCGCTGCTTGAGGTCCAGGCGCTCGATGACCTGATCGAGGCGCGCGCGACGCTTCTTGTCGTGCGGGCCGATGAGACGCAGGTGGCCCTCCGCGAGCGCGCAGCCTTCCAGCAGCGCCTCGACCGACTTGCGACGATCGAGGCGGCCGACGAAGAGCAGCGAGCCGTCGTTGCCGTGCTGCATCTCATCGACGTACGGCGACGGATGCGGAATGCAGTGCGTGATGCGCAGCGCCCCCGGGTGAACCAGGCGCAGTTGCTCGCGCGTCGCGTTGCTGGGCACCACGATCGCGCGGCAGCGCCCCATCGCGCTCGAAAGCCAGCGCCACTGTGCCGCCGCCCGGCGCGTGCCCTCGAGGCGCGCGCTGACCACGAAGGGAAGCTCGTGCAGCGTGACCGTGACCGGCACGTGGCTCAGGCGCGGGAAGGCGAGAATCGGCGAGTGGAACAGATCGAGCGCTTCGGCCTTGTCGCGCAGCGCAAGCGAACGACGCCAATAGCGCGGCTTCGTCGGTCCGCCGGTCGCGACCATGCGGATGCCGTGCGGAACGGGAACCTCGCGCGGCGCGAGCGCCACCACATCGACCTGCGGCGCGTGTTTCGCGAGCGCCTCGAGGATGAGCCGAATGGCGGTGCGCACGCCCCCCGGAGCCCCCCTCAACTCTGTCACGTCGAAACCGACCCTCACGCCAGCACCGCCTCGTATGCCGCGCGCGTCAGGTCAGCGCACCGCTCCCACGTGAAGCTGGCCGCACGGTTCGGGCCCGCTTGCGCCAGTCGCGTGCGCAGCGCATCGTCGTCGAGCAGGCGCGCGAGTGCCGCGGTCAACGCCTCCTCGTCGGTCGGATCGACCAGCAGCGCCGCGTCGCCGGCTATCTCGCGCATGGGATCGCGGTCGGAGGTCAGCACCGGCACGCCGGCCGCCATGCCCTCCAGCACCGGAAGCCCAAAACCTTCGTGCAGCGAGGGATAGAGCAGCGCCGTCGCGCCAGCCAGCTCCGCGCGCATCTGTTCCTCGGGCAGATGTCCCACCCACGTCACGCCGGGGGTCGCCTCGGCCAGTTCGAGCACCGCGTCGCAGCTCCAGCCGCGCTTGCCGACGAGGCGCAGCGGGACGTCGGTGCGCAGGCGCGCGTAGCCGCGAATCAGGCGCGCGTGGTTCTTGCGCGGCTCGATGGTGCCCAGCGCGAGCAGGTAGGGGGTGGAGCGGGCGGGCTCGGCGAGTTCGCCTGGTTCGACCGGGGCCGCGCTCACCCCGAGCGGCGTGACGAAAATCTTGTCGCGCGGAATGTTGAGCAGCTCCTCGCAGTCGCGCGCCGTGGTCTCGCTGGGCACGAGAAATCCGGCGCAGACCTTGCGGGCGCGCTCCAGGACGGCCGCGAGCGCCTCGGCCGCGCGCGGAAGGTGATAGGCCGGGTCGCGCAGGTGCGAGAGGTCGTGGATCGTCATCACCTGCCGTGTTCCGCGACCGATTCGGGCGAGCCAGTAGTTGGTGTGGTGAAAAAGATCGCAGCCCCCCAGCGCGCGGTCGGCGGGCAGCAGCAGGTCCATCAGGCGGCTCGGGACCGGCCAGGCCAAAAGGTGGCTGCCCGGGGGCGCTTGGCGCACTTCCGGCCGGTTTCCCTTGCGAAACACGCCAAAAAGTCGCAAATCGCAGGCCCCGGCGAGCTGACCGCTGAGGCCGGCCACGTAGCGCCCGATGCCGGTGGTGGCCATCATCGCCGGGCGGTAATCGAGGCCGACTCGCATGGGCCTGATCCCACCAGCGAGTCGAGGATCTCGCAAGCATCTTCCCCTTCCTTGGTGGGGGATGTTTCTTATGGGGTCCATGGCACGACGATTTGCACTCACCGGTGACAACCTTTCCTTGGACGCCGTCGAGCGGTTGATTGCCGCAGAGCCGCCGGAGTTGGTGATTCCGGCGCCGGCGCGCAAGAAGGTCGTGAAGGCGGCGCGCTTCGTCGCGGGCCTCTGCAAGCGGCCTGCTCCCGTCTACGGCATCACGACCGGATTCGGGCGGCTCGCGAATGTGCGCATCGACGAGTCGGATCTCGCCAAGCTGCAGGAGCACCTGGTGGTGAGCCACGCGGCGGGAGTCGGCCGGCCGCTGCCGTTGGCCGAGGCGCGCCTCGCAATGGTCGTGCGCGCGGCGACGCTGGTGAGCGGCCACTCGGGCGTGCAGATGAAGACGCTGGAGGCGCTTACGGGGATCTGGAACCGCGGCGTGACGCCGGTCATTCCCTCGCGCGGGTCGGTCTGCGCCAGCGGCGACCTCGCGCCGCTCGCCCATATCGCGCTCACGCTGCTCGGCAAGGGCAACGCGTCGTTGGGCGGCCGCGTCATGAAGGCATCGCGCGCGCTGGCCAAGGTGGGCCTGGAGCCGGTCAGCCTCGGGCCCAAGGAGGGGCTGGCGCTGATCAACGGCACGTCGGTCGCCACCGCGATCCTGGCCATGGTGCTGGTCGAGGCGCGCAACCTCGTGCGACTCGCCGATCTCGCCGCCGCCATGACCGTCGAGGCGCTGCAGGGCACCGATGTCCCGTACGACCCGCGCGTCCACGACCTGCGCCCCCACCCGGGCCAGCAGGCGACCGCCGCGAACATGCGCGAACTGCTCAAGGGCAGCCGCATCCTGCCGTCGCACAAGCACAGCGATCACAAGGTGCAGGACGCCTACTCGCTGCGTTGCGTGCCGCAGGTGCATGGCGCCAGCCGCGACGGCCTCACGTTCGCACGCGAAGTCATCGAGCGCGAACTCAACGCCGTGACCGACAACCCGATCCTCTTCCCCGACGACGGCGACGTGCTCAGTGCCGGCAACTTCCACGGGCAGCACGTCGCGCTGGCCGCCGACGTGGCGGGCATGGCGCTGGCGGAGTTGGCCAGCATCTCGGAGCGGCGCATCGAGCAGATGGTCAACCCCGACCTGTCCAGCCTGCCCGCCTTCCTCGCCGTCGAACCCGGCCTCAACAGCGGTTTCATGATGGCGCAGACGACCGCGGCCGCCCTGGTCAGCGAAAACAAGACGCTGGCGCACCCGGCATCCGTCGACTCCATCCCGACCAGCGCCAACCAGGAGGATCACGTCTCGATGGGCATGTGGGCCGCCCGCAAGTGCCGCATGATCCTCAGCAACGTGCGCAGCGTGATCGCGATCGAATTCCTCTCCGCCGCGCAGGCGCTGGATTTCCAGGAACTCCGCCCCGGCCGCCGCGTAGAAACCGCCCGCCAGATCATCCGCGCCTCCGTCCCCCACCTGGCCAAGGACCGCTACCTCGCCCGCGACATCGAAACCGCGGAAGCCCTCATGGCCACCGGCGCCCTAACCCAAGCAACCAAGCGCCTTTCCGCCTTCTGACATACGGAACCGGGTGTTTTTCTGCGAAATTCGCGCGACCTTTTCGGAGTTCGCGCGACTACAAGGGCATGAAGTACTCAATTGGAGTGAACCGTGCCGCGCGCCTCACGCAAGGATGAGCCTGGCGCTTGGCACCATGTGACCGCCCGCGGTATTGCGAAGCGCACGATCTTCGAGCGGCGCGAGGACCACCGGATGTTCCTCTCCCTGGTCGCTCGTGAGGTGCGACGCGGCGAGATCGAGGTCCATGCGTACTCGCTGATGCAGACGCACTTTCACATGCTCGTGCGGAGCCCGAGGGCGCGGCTTTCCGCAGCCATGGCGCGGATTCTCCGAGAATATGCCCGGTGGTTCAACCGGCGTCGCAAGCGAGACGGCGGGCTGTTCAAGGAGCGGTTCAAGTCCAAGCGGGTCGAGTCGGATGCGTATCGCTCGATCCTGGTCCGCTACATCGATGACAACCCGGTCAAGGCGAAGATGGCCCCGTTTGCAGCGGCGTATCCGTTCGGAAGCGCATCGATCTACGCGCTCGACGCGGGCCCGATCTGGGTGTGCCGCGATTGGATCGAGAGCGAAGTCCGTGAAGTCAGCGGGGGGAAGGCGTACGACCCCAAGGACTACCTGCGTCGGTTCCCGTCCAAGGTGCCGGATGCGCTTCGCCAATGGGTCGAGTGGCAAGTCGCACACTCCCATGATCGCGATGCGGAGTTTGACGAATTGCTGGCTCCGCACTCGGACGCGACGCTTGACTGGATGGTGCGCAAGGCCCTGCTGGCCGACGGCACGGAGCCGTTTCAGTTCGCCCTGCCCGCCGCAATCCTCGATGAAGAATGGGAAAACGCGCGCGAGGAGCAGCCCGATTGGCCATGGGAATCCGCACGCGAGCGTGAGGGGCTCTGGCCAATGATCCGCGTGGGACTTGCTCGACACGGGGCCGGGCTCTCATTTCGAGAGATCCGAAACCGTACGGATGTCCCTGAGTCGACGGCGTTCGCCCG
>CBDURV010000120.1:0-9220 GCA_965369495.1 uncultured bacterium | reverse complement strand
TTATGCGGGCTAGTGGTCATGTGACGCGAGACCCGCGGCTCGGGAACTGATCGCGTTGGGCACGCCATCTGCGCTCTTGTGGAGCCTCGGCCGGAACGTCGATTTCAGTCGACATCCGCGAGGGTGTCCGTCCCGTGAGGGGACGGGCGATCGATTTCCGGGACGAACAGCACCCTGTGACCAACTAGGCTCGACATCGTGATCCGTGCATTGGAACTGCTCTACGTAGGCCGCGAGGCGAGTGAAGAACTCACCTCCGTGGAAGAGCGTGGCGTACTCGTACGCCACGTGAACAGCGTGTTCGAATGCATCGCGCGACTCAAGCGCACCGGCGCGGGAACCGCCGTGATCGAGTTGGGCGCGCTCGGTTCGAGTCCGCGCCAAGCGATGGAGCACCTTCGCGAGGCCGCCGATGGCCGGCCCGTGCTGGTTGCGATGTCCGCCGAAGAATGGGAGCTGGAACGACCGCTCGAGCGCATCAACCAGGAGGAGGTGCTGCTGCGCCCCTGCTACCCCGATGAACTCTGGCGGCGCGTGGCCAAGGCGGCGCTGCCGGCCCCGGAGCGCGCGGCCACCGCACTCAAGGGAGACGAGGGGCGCCTGCGCGCGCTCTATTCCGACACCCAGCGCCTCAACCGCTTCACCAACGATCTCGACCTGCTGGCCGACCAGATGGTCGAGATCGTGCGCGCACGCCTCGGCGCGGCACGCGTGTCACTGTTCCTCAAGACCAAGGAGGAGGGGCGCCTGCGTGTCGCCGACGCCGCGGGCATCGACCGGACGGTGCGCGAATCCGCGGTCCTGCAGTTGGGCGAAGGCGTGGGCGGAACCCTCGCCGAAAGACGCGAGATCGTGCATGTGCGCGAAGCGGGCCGCGACGGGCCCAGTTCGGGGCGCACCTACGCACGGGAAAGCTACCTGATCGCGCCGCTGGTGCACGGGTCCGACGTGGTCGGCGTGCTGTGCGTCACCGACCGCTACGAAGGCGGCCCGTTCTCGCGTTTCGACATCTCGTACATGCAGGCCTTCGTCGAGGCGGCCGCACAGGTGGTCCACAACGCGCTGCAGTTCCGCGCGGCGGAGGAGCTCACGCTGGTGGACGAGTTGACCAGCCTCTACAACCGACGCTACTTCGAACGCAATCTCCAGATGGAGGTCCAGCGTGCCAAGCGCTACGGCCACCACGTCACCGTGGCGATGATCGACATCGACCACTTCAAGCAGTTCAACGACTGCGAGGGCCACCAGGCCGGCGACGACGCGCTCAAGAAGGTGGCCAACGTCTTGCAGGACAGCTTCCGCCGGACGGACAGCGTCTGCCGCTGGGGCGGCGAGGAGTTCTCCGTGATCATGCCGGAGACTACGCGCGAACAGGGCAACGGCGTCGACTTCGTGGACCGCGCGCGCAAGGCGGTCGAGGAGGCGGGGCTCGAGTTCCGCGACCGCGAAAACCGCAAGCGGCGGCTCACCGTCAGCGGCGGCGTCGCCACGCTTCCGCTCCAGGCGACGAACTGGGAGGAGCTGGTCAAGAAGGCGGACATCGCCCTCTACCAGGCCAAAGAGGCGGGCCGGAACCGCATCGTCGGGTACTGAGATTCACCGGACGAGACCGAGGCCACCATCCCGGGGTCGGTACTGGGCTTTGGGCTTTGGGCTCTGCGCCGCGACCAGTTAGCCGCTTCGCATCGCCATTGTCATGGAGCCTCGATCGATCGGGGCGCCGAGGCGGGCGGCTGATTGCTGAGAGGCTAGCGCGCGCCCGAGGAGTCGGGAGCGGTCCGGGTCAGCCACCACGTGGACGCCAGGTAGCCGCCGAGGAAGTAGATGACCCAGAAGCCGTAGAGCTTCATCGCGTCGTGGCGCAGGATGCCCGCCTCCGCGTCGCCATCCTTGACCTCGCTGAAGTAGCTCACGCACAACAGCAGCAGCGCGCCGAACGCGGTCAGCCCGGCGATCACGAGGAAGAACCCGATGAACATGCGGCGCACGTCGGGCACGTCGGAGAGGTCGCGTGTGAACCTCAGCAACACGAGGTTGATCACGAGAAACGCGAGACTGCCGGACAACGTACCCCATGAGATGCGCGTCATTTCCGGATTGACCGGCGTGATCGAAACCCAGCCATAGCAGAGGTTGGCCGAACCCGCGAGCAGCAGCAGCGCCGACATCACGATGAAGTAGTGGATGGCGCCGAGCGTGCCGATTCCGGTGTGCCCAGTGCCCGGTGCGCGCCAGCGCATGACCACGTAGAGGAACGGGAAGAGCGGCGCAATGATGAGCAGCAGCATGCCGTAGCTCATGAGCTGTACCGCCTCGAGGATCGCGTCGAACATGGGCATCAGTTGGGGTCCTAGGCTAAAGCGCGCCCGCGCTCCGGAGGGCGGACTCGAGCGCGGGAGCGTGGGACTCGTCGAGGGGGACCAGGGGTAGGCGCAACTCGTTGCGAATGCGGCCCATGCGCTCCAGCGCCCACTTGGTGGGAATCGGATTGGACTGGACGAAGAGCGCCTTGAAGAGCGGACCGAGGCGTTCGTGGATCGACTCGTCGCGATCGCGGCAGAGCGCCGCCATCGCTGCGGGGACGACGTTGGCCGCCACCGAGACGACGCCCCGCGCGCCGCACCGCATCATCGCCAGCGTGCATGCGTCGTCGCCGCTCAAAATGGCGAGACCCGTTCCGGACGCCAACCGCTCGGCGCGTTCGAGGTCGAGCGTGGCGTCCTTGAGCGCGACGATGTTGTCGATCTCCGCCAGACGCTGGACCGTCTCCTCACGGATCGTCACGCCGGTGCGCCCGGGCACGTCGTAGGCCACCACCGGAAGTTCGCCGGCGGCGGCGGCCACCGCGCGGTAGTGCTGGAGCAGCCCTTCCTGCGGCGGCTTGTTGTAGTAGGGCGTCACCACCAGCACCGAGTCGACGTCCCACTTCGTGGCCGCGCGCGTCAACTCCACGCTGGTGCGCGTGCAGTTGGTGCCCGTGCCCACCATCACATGGCAGCGATCGCCGACAATCGCGCGCGTACGGCGGCAGAGCGTCTCCTTCTCCTCGCGGTGCAGCGTCGCGGCCTCGCCGGTCGTTCCAGCCAGCACGATGCCGTTCGTGCCGCTCTCAAGATGCCATTCCACGAGCGCCTCGAACGCCTCGATGTCGAGCGCGCCATCGCGGAAGGGAGTGATGATCGCAACCAGCGAGCCGTCGAACGGGGTCTTAGACACCGCACGCCTCGCGCATTTCTTTGACGGCGCCCTCGAAGCCGAGTTGCAGCGCGCGTGCAACGATGGAGTGGCCGATGCTCAGTTCGGTGACTTCCGGCAGCGCGGCGATGGGGGCGACATTGTCGATGCGCAGCCCATGGCCGGCATGCACTTCGAGGCCCAGTTCCGCCGCGAGCGTTGCCGACGCCGCCAGCGTGGCGAGTTCGCCGCTTGTGTCTGCCGCCTCGGCGTACCGGCCGGTGTGCAGTTCGACGCACTCGGCGCCCGTTTCCGCGGCGGCGCGCACCTGCGCCTCGTCCGGATCGATGAAGAGACAGACCTGCATACCCGCCTCGCGCAGTTCGGAAACCGCGGCGATCGTGGGGGCGGCGTCGGCAATCAGGTCGAGGCCGCCCTCGGTCGTGATCTCCTCGCGCCGCTCCGGAACGAGGGTCACGAGATCGGGGCGAATCGAGAGGGCAAACGCGATCATCTCCTCGCGCGCCGCCATTTCGAGCGTGAGAAAGGGAACCAGCGGCCGGAGCAGCTCGACATCGCGCTCGCGGATGTGCCGCCGGTCTTCGCGCAGATGGACCGTAATACCGCCCGCGCCAGCATTGAGCGCGTGAACGGCGAGGTGCACCGGATCCGGATAGGCCGTCCCGCGCGCGTTCCGCAGCGTGGCCACATGATCGACATTGATGCTCAGCCGCAACATGGGGGCATTGTGCCAGAGACCTGTGCCAGAGACCTGTGCCAGAGACCTGTGCCAGAGACCTGTGCCAGAGACCTGAGTCGAAGACCTCCCGTTCCCCCATGCGCTATGGTGCGCCCGTGCGAATCATCGCGGGCGAGTGGCGCGGGCAAAAACTGGAGGTGCCTCCCGGCATTCGGCCCATGCTCAATCGCGAACGGGAGCGGCTCTTCGCGATCCTGGGCCCCGGCATCGAGGGCGCGCGCTTTCTCGACATCTTCAGCGGGTCGGGCGCGCTGGGCCTGGAGTCCCTCAGTCGGGGCGCCGCGCACTGCACCTCGATCGAGAACGGCCGCAAGGTGATCCCGGTGCTACGCCGCAATGTGGCCAAGTTCGCCCCCGCCGAGCGACACCTGCTGGCTCCGATTTCCGCGTTTCGGCTCGCTGAATTCCCAATCGAGGCGCGCTTCGATATCGCTGTGGCGGCGCCGCCGTTCCCGCTGCTGCGCGACGAGGCCTGGCGCGAGCGGTTTCACGGGCTGTTCAAGCACGTCACCTCGGAAATGCTGATTCCGGGCGGCATTTTCGTGCTGGAAATGCCCGATGGACTCGACCCGGCCGAGCTCACCGGCCTCGGATCGGCCGAAGATCGCCGCCGCACCGCCTCCAGCGTAATCGCCTTCTGGACTGCCCCCGTATCCGCCTGAGGCGGGAATCCCCGCGCCATCTCAAGAATGCCGGATGCGGCGTCGATAGATGCGTGAACCAATTCGGCCCGGGGGGGGATTGAATCCGCCCCGAACACGCATGTTTTACGCCCACGAACGCGACGTCCCGCCCAAGTTTCGGCGCCTCACCAATCTGGTGGGAATGCTGTCGGGTGTCGATGGCGTGCGGGACGAACTCGTCGCCGACATCAAGGAACAGGTCGGCAAAAGCGAGTACCTCACCGAGGACAAGCTCAACGAGGCCATACACCGTCTGCTATGCGAAATCATGGCCGACCAGGAGAGTCACAAATGAGGTTTATCAAAGCTCGATCCGCGCTGGTGCTGGCGCTGCTCGGAGCGTTCGTACTCACGAACACGGTGCAAGCCGACTGGTTCGGGGACGATGAGCTCGAGGTCTCGCTCGCGGACCTGATCCGCAATGCGGAGAAGTACAAGGGCAAGGAGGTCGTCTTCACCGCCTATTTCAACGCGGTCGGCGATGCCCACAACCCCTACTACACGCAGTTCCACAAGACTGCGTACGCGAACTTCGCCGCGTGGCCGATCGACGCCAAGGTCTACTCCAAGCGCGATTTCCAACGCTGCTATCCGCACTTCTACGTAAACCGCCAGATGGAAGCATACAGGGACATGAAGGACCTCGACCGCTTCGACGTCGTCGAGATCACGGCGCATGTGACGCACATCTTCCACGGCCGCCCCCACTTGGAGGTCAAGGAGATCGACACCGTCAGCTACGGCATGGAGGTGGACGAGATCAAGGCCGCCATTCGTGCCCAGGCGCACTACCTCGCGGGCAACTACGAGCATGCGACCAAGCTTTTCAAGCGAGCGATGACGGACGACGTGCCCTCCTCGGTTCGCTGCGACATGTACCGCCGCATGGGCGATGCGCAGATTGCGGGCAAGCACTATCAGTCCGCGCTGGCCAGCTACAAGCGCGCACAGCGTTTCGCTCCCAAGAGCGCGGTGCTCGCGCAGAACGTCGCTGCCTGCCAGCAGGCGATGGCCCGCGGCCGCGGTGACACCCAGGCGCAGATCGCGCCGACGAAGCGTCCCGCCCACTACCTCGAGGCGATCATGCCCGACGCGTCCAACGGTGTCGATGCGGTCATTTCCGCGCTCGAGGACGAGACGAAATCGCGCGAAGACACTCTCGGCGATCGAATCGAACTCGCCCGCCGCTCCGTACACGGAGTAGGTGGCGCCAAGGTCCGCCCGGTTTCCGAAACCATCGATGCCGGGACCGTCATGGAAACTCCCGCGAGCGAGCCGAAGGTGGCCGCCGCCGAGGAGGAGCCCGTGACTGAAGAGATCATCGAGGAGCCGATGGCGGAAGAGGTCGTCGAGGAGCCGATGGCCGAGGAGGCTGTCGAAGAGCCCAAGGCCGAAGAGGTCGTTGAGGAACCGAAGGCTGAGGAAGTCGTCGAGGAGCCCAAGGCCGAAGAGGTCGTTGAGGAGCCGATGGCCGAGGAAGTCGTCGAAGAGCCCAAGACCGAAGAGGTCGTAGAGGAGCCGATGGCCGAGGAAGTCGTCGAAGAGCACAAGGCCGAAGAGGTCGTCGAGACGATGGCGCCCGAGGTTGTCGTGGACGAAGCCTTCGAGACCGACGACGAGATGGACGAAAGCGACCCCCGCATGCTGCGTGTGGGCGACACGGTCATGCGCCTCCCGCGCATGCCCTTCTACGGCTGCAACGGCGTGAGCTACGAGTCGTTCCGCGCGGTCGTCGAGGAGATTCTCGACACCGAGGACGCGCTCGAAGTCGACGCGTTCGAGTCGGAAATGGAAATCAACGAAGAGCCTTCCGAGGAGTCCGCCCCGAGCGAGTCAGACGCCGAGGAGTCGGACGAGGAGGCCATGGACGAAGACGCTTCGGAGGAGCAGGGACAGCCGGAAGCGGAGCAGGGTGACGAGCCCAGCGCCGATGAGCCGGCCCCGGAACAGCCCGAGGCGCAAAAGGGTGAGGATCCCGCTGGGGAGCCCGAGCCTGAGCAGGGTGACGACGGTTAGGGCGTCGAATCCCCTGAAAGAAGGAGTCGGCGCGAGTCGACTCCTTCTTTTTTTATGCGCCACTCAAGGCGTGCAGGCGCGCTGACGAAGAAACGGACGGATGGAAGCAACACACTCGGGCAAACGGGTTGCCTACGACAGGACCTGGGGTGTCCTGCTGCTGCTCTCCTGCCTGATTCCGGCACAGATGAGTGCCGAGGGCGCGCTCGAGCAGCGCCTGTGGGTGCCGGGCGATCCACGCGCGAGCGCCTGGCTGCTGGTCGGAACCCTGGCCGGCGCCGTCGCGCTGATTCTCGGGCTCAGCGGATTCCGCGGCCGCCTGCGGCACTTCACCAACATCGCGTTCGGCTGCACCGTGCTCGCGATGCCGCTCTTCATGCCGTCGATCTGGGAGAGCCTCCCGCTCGCCAACCCCGGGCGCCTCCCCATCACCGCGCTCGGCAAGATCGGCTGGGTGATGCTGCTCGCCCTCGGCGCAACCTACATCGGCGCGGGCATTCGCGTCACCCGCCCCAGCAACTTCACCGGCCTCGCATTCGGCACCGCGGGCGCCGTCATCATCACGCTCTTCGCCTGCATCCCCAAGGAGGTCGGAGGCTCGGGCTACGCCTCCTCCAAGGTGCTGCTGTTCCGCGAACTCGCCACCAATTGGCGCGAGCTCACGCCGGTCATCCTCACCGCTCTCGCCGTCGTATGCGCCGCCATCAACATGGTCCGCAACGACAAGGAGGTGTTCTTGGCGCGCGCCACCCGCGTCCTGCTCGTGAGCGCCCTCGTGTTCATCATCCTGATGCCCTTTCTCTCCCGCGACGCCGGCGCCCTGAGCGGGCACGCCCCCGCCGCCTGGGGCGCCATTCGCTTCTTCGGCCCACTCTTCCTCGCCATCGACGGCGCCATCGCCTTCACCGCCATCTCGATCACCCGATCGCAGGACTAGCTCCGAATTTCGGGTCGTGCCTACAATGGCCCGTCCGATGGAAGAGCGCCTTCAGAAGTTCCTGGCCCACTGCGGCATCGCTTCACGCCGCGAGTGCGAAGTCCTGATCGAGGAGGGTCGTGTCCAGGTCAACGGGACCGTGGTGACGCGGCTCGGAACCAAGATCGACACGATCAGCGACAACATCCACGTGGACGGCGAGCCGGTGAAGTCGGAGCGGCCCGTCTACTACCTCGTCAACAAGCCGCGCGGATACCTCTGCACGAGCGACGACACCCACGGACGGGCGCGCGTGATCGACCTCGTGAAGGAGGACCGGCGCATCTACACGGTCGGCCGCCTCGACGAGGATTCCGAGGGGCTGATCGTCCTGACCAACGACGGCGCACTGACGAACGTACTCACGCACCCGCGCTATCAGCTCGACAAGACCTACAAGCTGCTCGTACGCGGGCACATTTCGCCCGATACGATCCGCAAGATCGAGCAGGGCGTCTGGCTCTCCGACGGCAAGACGGCGCCGGCCGATATCCGGCGCGTCGCGCGCAAGGGACCGAACACCATCGTGACCGTAACGCTCTGGGAGGGACGCAACCGCGAGTTGCGCCGCATGTTCGCCAAGGTCGGCCTGCGCGTGCAGCACCTCAACCGCATCGCGATCGGCCCGCTGCGCGTGGACGGGCTGCCGATCGGCGCGTACCGCCGTCTCGAGAAGCGCGAACTCGCGTTCGCCTATGCGCGGCTGGCATCCGACTGGAAGCCGCGCGCCAAGGTGAAGGCGGAGGCCAACAAGAACCGCCGATCCGGCAAGAAGCGCCAGCCGACCCGATCCACGAAGCAGTCGGCGACGGAACAGCCGGCGCCGGAACGACCCGCGGCCGATCACCCCGCTGCCCGGCGCGGCAGGCCGTCGGGTCGCCCCGCTGGCGGTCGTAACCCGTCCCACGGGCGTCGCCCGCCGCGTTAGCTGTGATCACCCCCCGCCGCGTCCAGTTCCTGCTCGTTCTCGCCGGCATCATTCTGCTGCTCCCGTCGCTCTTCCTGCGCGACCTGTGGAAGCCGGACGAACCGCGCTACGCACAGGTGGCGCGCGAGATGTCGGAAACCGGCGAGTGGATCGTCCCCCACCTCAACGGCGAAACCTACGCGCACAAGCCGCCGCTCGTCTTCTGGATCGCCGGCCTGCTGCGCGGCACCGGACTCGAGGAACGCGGCGGCCGCGCCGTGAGCATGCTTGCCGCGCTGGGCACGATGCTGCTCACCGCGGCATTCGCGCTGCGCTGGTTCACGCCGGTCACGGCACTGCTCGCCCCGCTGATCCTGATCACCTGCTGGGAGTTCGGCTGGATGGGGCGCAACGGCGGTCTGGACGCGCCGCTCGCCTTTCTGACGACACTCGGCGTCTGGGCCTACGTCGCCGGCGGCCGCGCCACGCCGTTGCTCTACATCGCGGCGGGTCTTTCGGTGCTGGTGAAGGGACCCGTCGGGCCGCTCTTTATCGTGCTGGGCGTCGTCGCCATGCGCATCGCGCGCGTGCCCGTCGCCACGAAGGGCTGGAAGCACATGCTCTGGGGCATACCGCTCACGCTCGCCATCGTCGCGGCGTGGGTCGTGCCCGCCTCGCTGCGCGGCGGCGAAGCGTACGCCGAC
>CBDURV010000119.1:0-9257 GCA_965369495.1 uncultured bacterium | reverse complement strand
GCGGACGCCCACTTGATTCGACGGCGCCCGCGCGCGGGTGATCCGGGGTGCTCGCAGGAAGTTCGGGCGGATACAATCACCTATCCGTTCGCTGCCAACAGTCGTCGCCGAGGTCGGACCAGTAGTGGATCACCGGCGGTGAACCGTCCCGCAGATTGGCCAGCGTCACGCCTCCTATGCTTGCAACGCCTGGTCATTTGTCCGACGCGCGCAATCGATACGAGACCCTTGACGATCGCTTGCGTGTCGTCTACAAATGGTATCGGTCGCAGGAAACAGGGAATCTCCGCAACCCAAGGAGTTGGTTAACTTGATATCCAGTCCGCCGGAGTCGAGACGAACAAGCGATTGCCGCACCCACCAGCGCTTGGTGCCGGGTCGCGCGCCGACCTCTGCGCGTCGCGGCGACTCCGCATCGATCGACGCGTCTCGGCGCCCGCTTCGCGGCTCGACGCGCGGATCGGACCCGGATCTCACGGACCATCGATATCCAGGTTCTCAACCCGGAAGGAGCCACGCCACATGAATCAGAGTCGGTCCCGTCTCGCGCCCGAAAGTGGAGCGGAAATCGCATCGATCAGCGCGGACTCGCGGCGCCTGGCGGCCGGGTTCCACGAGCTCCGACAGCGTATTCTCCTTCACGCCTACACCTACAAGGGCGGGCGACACATCGCGGACCCGGTAACCGGCCTCATCTTTCGACCGTCCGCCGAGACCTATCGAATCGCCCGTGCCATCGAGGATCAGCTAGATGCGCCCAGCTTGGAGCGCGTCCTCGAGGAAGTCGGAAGCGAGGCCGGGGAGACGTTTTTCGCGGAGCTGACGCAGCTCGAGGGCCAGGGGTTCTTCCGCAAAGCTGCTCTCGATCTGAGAGCAATCCATAAGAGCGCAGTGCAACGGTTCGTGGCCCACAACCCGCGAAAGATGATGCTGCTTGTGTCCCAGACCTGCAACCTGCGGTGCGTCTACTGCTACGCGATCGACGGGAATTTCGAGGATCGCGGGGTCAAGATGGACCTCGAGACCGCGCAACAGGCCATTCGCTACCTCGCGAAGCGATCGGGCCGGCGCCGGAGCCTCACTGTGACACTGTTCGGCGGCGAGCCGCTGGTGAACTACGGCATGATCAAAGAACTCGTGCCGTGGGCGCAGAAGTGGTGCCGATCGATCGGCAAGCGGATCCACTTCACCATCACGACGAACGGGACGCTGCTCGACGACGAAGTCATCGAGTTCCTCTCGCGCAACCAGTTCAGCATCATGATCAGCATGGACGGACCGGCTGCCGTCCAGAACCGCAATCGACCCAACGCGCAGGGGCAGGGATCGTTCGGGAAAGTGGCCGAGCGGGTGAAGCGCCTGTTCGAGCTGCATCCGCATCCAGAGATCATCAAGGTGCGCGCGACCATGACGCACCAGCACCACGACGTGCACGAACTCGCCGAGTTCTTCGAGAAATTCGGATTCCAGCGAATCGGTCTCGGCGCGAACGTCGGCTTCTCCTTCGGCCAGGGTCCGTTCGACCTGACGCCCGAGGATCGCGCCGAGGTCTTCGACGCGACGACCGAGATAATCGACGAGATTGGCATCGACGCTCTCCGGAACTACAAGCGCCTGCCCTTCAACCCCGTCGCGGGATCGATGGTCGCGCTGCACGACATGCAGAACGCGACCGGCCCGCGCGCCAAAATCCCGTGCGGCGTGGGTCGTAATGACCAAGGCGTCGATACGGACGGCCTCGTCTACCCCTGCCACCGCTACGTGGGCATGGAGCAGTACGTCGTCGGGGACATCTGGAAGGGGATCGACGTCAAAAAAGTCGAGAAGTACTACGGCGACGTGTTCGGCGCCCACACGCACTGTGAGTCGTGCTGGGCGACTCATTGGTGCACGGGGCAATGCTCGCAGTACCTCAGTCACCCGTCCGGCACGCTTTACCCCCCGGACGACGCGTCGTGCGACTCGATCCGCAGGAGCCTGGAACGGAACCTCGCGATCTATGACCAGCTCCAGTCCGAGAACCTCGACTGGGACCGGGTCAAGCGGGAAGTCGACAACTAGGCTGCCATGATCGGATTGACGTCACGTGCCGGATCGGCGATCCACGAGTACCTGATCGGTCCGGAAACGCACGGCGTGCGGCTGTTCGTGGCCGGCAAGTCGGACCAGGGAGCCGTCGTCGGCATCGATCCGATGCACGATCAGCCCCTGCCCAAATTCGTCCAGTGGCGCGTCGGGGATTGCGGCGTACGGTTTTTCGTCGCGGAGACCGACGTCGCGGAGATCGCCGGACGCGTGCTCGATTTCCGTTCCGATCAGTTCGGGAGGGGGTTTCGCGTCAGTCGCGCCGCACGCGAAGAGAGCACGGATCTCACGCTGGCGGTGCGCACGTTCGTGGAAGAGTCGATCAACCCGCGCGTCGCGGCGCACGGGGGAGAAGTGGAGGTCGTTCGGGTGCAGGACGACGAGGCCGTCGTCCGCCTGCATGGCGGCTGCCAGGGTTGCCGGTTCGCGAACACGACTCTGCAGGCCATCGTAAGCCGCGAGATTGTCGAGGCGTTTCCCCGGATTCGTACCGTGACCGACGAAACGGATCATGCGGCCGGGGAAGCGCCCTGGTCGTCGATCAACGAGTGCTGCAGTTCCTAGCGGGAGAAGTCGAGGGTCAGGGCCACCGATGACGCGCGAATCGCACGCAAAACGCAGCAGGCGAGCTCACGCTCGGGAAACCGTCCGGTTCGCCTGGTCGTCTTCGGACGGCATTCTCCAGGCGCGGGAGTTCCTCGGCGGCGGGCAGCGGGGCAGCCTCGTGCTCCACGACTGGTACGGGCTGAACGCATCGTTCGACGACTTGTGCGACCGCATCGGGGAGCTGCGCAACTCGGCGGTCCAGTTCGATCTTCTCGACGGTGAGCCTGTGCGCAACCTGAGCCAGGCGGGCCGGTTGCTCACGCGGATCGATCTCGCCGCCACGCATGATGCGATCGAGAAGGCGCTCGAGTCGATCTCGGAACTGACCTCGGCGCCTGCCTCCCTCTGGGGCGTCGGCGTGGGAGCACGAATCGCACTGGCGCACGCCGCCCGACGGGCTTCGAGTCACGCCCTCGCGGCCGTCGTCTGCGTCGATCCGGACGTCGAACTTCCGATCTATCCCGCCGAGCACAGGGCCGCGAGCGAGGTGACGCCCCCTCCCACGCTGATCGTGGCGACCGAGGAGTTCGGCGCGGGTACGGATCGACTTCCGGTGCCTCCCGAGTTCCTGGAGGCACCGGCGGTTCGGGTCGTGCGCGTACGCGACGCCCGGCGCGAGTTCTTCGGCGGATCCAACATTCGAAATTGCAAAGACGGGCCGGCGCACGTCGCGTGGTCCGCCGTGGTAGGATTCGCCGAGGAAGTGGAACTAAGCGGGTAACGAACTGGCATGTCCAACGCAACGGAATCGCACTCCTTGATTGCGGGCCGCATCGAGCGGGTCGTCCGCCATCGCCGCAAGCTGGTGCCCGCGCTCGAGTGCACGGGTCACTCGCGGGACGCGGAGCGTGACTGCGGCTCCGGCGCGTCCGAGCCGGAGAGCGCGACCCCCGTCATGCCCGCTCCCTCGCGCTCGCGTCTCGCCGCGACGCTGCGCCGCGGCACCGCGGCCCGCGCGCGTTCCCGCCGCAGCGCCGGGTGTTGTTCCCGGCGTTCGGGCTCGCGCCGCGCGGCCGGGCTCCCGCCGGCGCGCGGCGCAGGCTGCATCGTGGGCGGACCGCCCACGCCACCAGTAGGCGCGCCACCGAATGATCGACCGGGCCGCAGCCGCGGTCGGTCTACAGCCCTCCTTCGCGCGACCGTGAATTCCCGGATCCCTGCGTGCACTCTGCCGGGATCTTCGCAGCGCGACGCCAATCAGAACGTGAATCCGAACAGGAGATAGGTGTGGAACCGACGAACCCTCCCTCGAACCAGGACCATGGCCCGAAAGCGAACCGGAAAGACAAGACCCCGATCGATCGACGGGACGCGATGCGCCGCATCGTCGGCGTGGGCCTTTCCAGCCTCTACGTGGCGGGCGCGCATTTCGCGATGGCGTCGAAGGCTCACGCGCTCGACTGTGGCGACTTCGTGAGCGGCGGTGTCGCCGCCGACTCCAACTGCGGGACCCCGATCAACCAGTACGAGAACAACGGGGACAGCGACTGCGGCCTCAGCGAACCCGGCGGCGAGGGGGGCATGCACAACGATGCGAACTGCGCCTCGGACGACACCTGCGGTCGCGCGAACGCGGCCGCGGACGGCTACTTCGGCGACTCGACCTGCGCGCCCGGCGGCGGCGGCGATGAAGACGCCGATTGCGGGCTCGGCGTCGCGCAGACGAACCAGGCTCACGGGGACGGGGCGTGTAGTACCGCGCTCGCGGACGGAACCTACTCAAGCGACAGCGACTGCGACCAGGTCGAGAAGGCAACGGGCGCGCTGCACTCGGATGCGAACTGCGGGAAGCCCGCCTCCGAAAGTGAGCTTGAGGACGATGCCGATTGCTGGAGTGGCAACCCCGGCGACGACGTCATGTACGACAACGAGTGCGGGAAGGTCATCGCGGACGAGCGATCGGGCGACAACTCGTGCGGAACCCAGGTCGACGGGATCCTCAATGAGGACATCAATTGCGGGACCAAGTGGGACAATGAAATCGAGAGTGACTCGGGGTGTGGCCAACAGGGAGGAGGGATGGTCGATGAGGACCAGTCCTGCATCCCCGACTCCGCCGACGCCGACTGCGGCAAGGCGGTGAACGTGGCGGCGCCCTCGACGGCGGACAACTACTGCAACACCAACGAGCCCACCGGGTCCGGCAAGTACACGGGCGACAGCTCCTGCGGCCAGTTGGCGCCCGGCAATGAACTCCGCGGAGATGCGAGCTGCGGGAAGACGGGGATTGATGACACGCTGAACGAGGACGCCGATTGCGGTCGTGCCGTCTACTCGCACGAGGCCGCCTCCCAGGACGCGGACTGCGGCCAGAAGAGCGGCACCGGCAACGAGCGCATGGAAGACAACGACTGCGGCAAGTCCACCGACGGTATTGAGGCGAGCCCGGACAACGACTGCGGATTGAACACCGGCGGCTACGACATGATGGAGGACCAGGACTGCGGGAAGACCGATCCGAGCGGTCTGGCCTACGCGGATCAGGATTGCGGCAAGTGGAAGAGTTACCCCGACGAGAAGTACGGGGACAACGACTGCAATTCGTGGAGTTGGGATCCCAACTATTTGGGAGACCAGGACTGCCGGCCGCCGACGCCGAGCCAGCCGACGACCGACAAGGACGACCCCGACCACCCGAAGCACAACGATCCGAACCCGCCGGATGACCCGGAAGAGCCCGATTTGCCCAACGAACCGGATGTCGCGGAGAAGGACACGGGATTCGAGGCGTAGAATTACTGCCGTGCCGAAGTCCACCGCCATCCTCACTGTCGCCCTCGTCGGGAGCTGGATCGCGTTCGGGGTCATCCTCGCTTCGCGTCCCGGCGACTCCACCACACGCGCGCCGGTGCGCCAGCGCGACCGGGGTGACGCTCCGATCAAGGCGAATCGAGGGGGGGAGCCGGGGCCTTCGACGGCAAACGGCGGCGCCAAGTCGTCTGCGTCGAATGGTCCGGAGACGCCGGCGAAGAAAAAGCGCAGACAGCTCGATTCCAAGCAGTACCGGAGTTGGCGAGCGGAGCTCGCGCAACTCGAAGACGAGGCTCGCCGCGCCGCGGCCATCCAGGAGATCCGCGAGGCACTCCGATCGGACGACGCCAACCTCGCCTTCACTGGACTCATCTCCGTGCAGACGTTGGGAGGCATCCGCGGCAACTGGCCGGATCTCGTCCACGATGTACGCGGCTACGCCGCGTCCGACGATCCGCACTTGCGTGCCGCCGGCCTGCGGGCGCTCGCCGCGCTCTCGCCCGGCCCCGAGGACATGGCCCTCGTCCAGTCGGCGATCGGGGATCCGAGCCCGAACGTGCGAATGGCCTCCGGCGAACTCGACATGGCCATCGCGAAGCGGCGGCTCGAGGGGGCGCACTCCGAGGTGTTCCGGACCTTGCTCTCCGACGCCGATCCCAAGGTGGTCCGATCCTCGATTCGCGTCCTCGTCCGGGCGAACAGCTGGGATCAGTCGCTCGACGGCCGCATCGCCGAACTGAGCCGCGACGAGCGGTACGCGCAGGAGGCCATCGGCATGTTGCTCGCCTCGCGTTCGGCCAAGAGCGAGGCGGCCACCGACGCGCTCATCCATGCGCTTCTGAAGCCCACACCGAAGCTCACTTCGCGGATACTCATGAGCCTCCGGATCGGCACGCCAGCGTCCCGGCATCGTGCCGTGACGGAGGCGGCGACGAAGGTGTTGCATGCGATCGAGTCGACTCGGATGCGGCGGGAGTGCGTGCGGCTCATCGGGGCGTACGGCTCCATCTCGGACATCGCGATGGTGGAGCGGCTGGCAGACTCCGAGACGGAGCATGTCGCCATAAAGAAGAGCGCCACGGAAGCGGTGGATCTCATCCGCTCCCGGGCGGAGTAGAGCGCTAGAACAGCAGTCGGCACCGGCCGGCCACGATCGACGCTCTCGGAGAAGACGTGACCTTCCCCTCCGCGTCGAACGTGGTTGCCTCGATCACTTCTCCCACGGCTTCCGCGTCCGGTAGGATCGCGAGTCGCTCGGGTGACGTGACGAGGTCGCGACGGGCGCGGCAGCGCCACTCGTCGAGATGCTCGCAGCGACGGGGGCGCTCCGGGGAACCGTAGTTCCGGCAATTGTTGTGCGTCGGATCAAGATGCCGGCAGGTCGTTCGCACGATCAGGGACCACTGCCCGCGCTCGTCGATAGCCACCGATACGCCGGGGAACCCCGTTATGTAGCGGAAATAGTCGAACTCGCCGAACGAGACCGGCGTCTTCTTGGCGATGCGAACGGTGCGGCAGCAGGCTGCGGGGCAGGTCTGGCAGGGACTCTGGTCGATGCGGACGGGCTCGCTGTCCTCGAGAGAGGAGAAGGGGACTGAGTCGTCGAACGAATGGTCGGCGCCCTCCCGGCCGTACGAGTCGCCGAGATGATTCCGCACTTGCTCGTAGCTCGGCACGGACGCGGCATCCCCGTACTCGTCGATCTGAACAAGCTCCAGCACCTTGGCGAGGCGGCGGTGATCCAGACGGACCGCGTGGCGGCGTTGCTCACCACTCAGCGTGCGCTTGTACCAGCAGTTGTGCGGATCGTAGTGCGTGCAAACCTTCGGATGCGCTTGCGTACCGCGGATGGTGCACTTTCGCGACTCGGGGTCCATCTTGCTGCACGGCCGGCGCAGGTACAGGCTCCAGTTCGCCTTGGGCTGCAGCATGATCTCGAGGTCCGCGAAGTTGAGCAGATAGCGCATGTAGTCGAAGTCGAACGCGGAGCGGGTCGGCAGCGACTCGAGTTTCGCGTACCAGCAGCAAGCAGTGAGCTCGCAGGACAGGCACGGGTTGTCCACGAGAGCCGCGCTGGCGGAGCGCGTGCCGGCTGGGCCCGGTTTATTGGGTGCCGTGTCGATTCGACTCCAGGGATAACTCCGCTCCATGGCGCGCATTGTATCGTCAGCAACCGTTCCAACCAATACGATGCAAAGGCCGCCGATCGTGGCCAATTGAGTTCTGAGTCGAGCAGCGACCGTTGCCGCCATGACCGCGACGGGCACGCTCGCTCACCGAGACGGACAGGAAGTTGATCGTGCGAGAGGAAGATGCCCCCCGGCTGACCTGTCCCTCCCGAAAACCCATCCGCCCTACGAGAGTACCCAATCCAGGCGCGTTCTCGACGATACCGCGCTCGGGGAACTTGCGCCACGCCCGATGCTCCGCGATCGTCTCGCATGCACCTCGTCCGGCATCTCTTGAGACTCGTCCGCGCGCTGGCGACCGACCGCACGCGCCTCGCCCTTGAAAACCTCGCCCTGCGCCGGTGAGTCGAGCGCGTCATCGGGAGCATCCGGCGCGAGTGCATCCCATCTTCTCAGTAGTACTGCCGGATGTAGCCATAGGCCTGGTCGAAGAGTTCCTGGTCCTGGTGGAGCTTGTACTTGAACAAGGTTTTGCGAAGGGCGCGGCGGACCTCGCGCTCACCGGCGCTCGTTTGTTGCCAACCCGGGAATCGGACGAGGCGGACGATCTCGTCGATGTCGTTGACCACGCGCTCCACCATCACTGGAGTGTTGTCATTCTTCGCCTCGAGAAAGAGCTCCGTGAGCGCAGCTTTCCCGCGGTCCTCGTCCTCCTCGGGCGGCGTGTCCTTCTCGGATCGCAGGAGGTCATGGGCGAGCTCGAGCAACTTCTTCAGGAACTCGACGCTGTTGAGCTGCCCCGACTCGTGACGCGTCTTCAGGTCCTCAAGCCGCTCAGAGAGCATCTTGAACCGCGGATTGCCCATGTGGCCACGAAGACGCCGCGTCACTTTGATCTCAACCTCCTTGACCTTCTTCTTGGGGTCGGGAGACCGCAGCACGGCCTCGAGTAACTCCGCGTCGAGTACGAGAGTGTCGAGGTCGTCGCGAACGGCATCAACGTGGACATTCTCGTGGATCAGGTCGACCGTCTTGGCGCCCAGCGCGTGCCAGATGAGCTTCCCGGTTCCCGTCGTCGGCTGGACAGATAGGTAGACCTGCGACAGCCAGCGGTAGTCGTCCTCGTACTCCTGCAGCGCCGGGTCGGGTGACAGGGCCTCCCAGAGCTTGCCGAGGTAGCTGTAATCCGCGCCGAACGTGTCACGAACATCGTTGTTCGGCAGGCAGTTCTGGGCGGCGATGAGCCCCTCGTAGCCCGCCAGATTCCGGTCTACGCCGGGGAAGTAGGCCAGGCATCGCTGTACCGCGCCGGGGAGTTCGTCCATGAGCGCCGCGATGTTCGAGACGACCTTCTGGAAGCCCTTATCGTCAAACTCCAGCGCCTTCGCGACATCGTCAAAGACGCCCAGGTAATCGACGATGAGCCCGTGGGTCTTCCTGGCGCCGTAGGTCCGGTTGGTGCGGCAGATGCCCTGCAGTAGGGTGTGATCCCGCATCGGCTTGTCGAGATACATCGCCTGAAGGATTGGGGCGTCGAAGCCCGTCAGCAGCTTGGCCGTGACCACGAGTACGTCTGGCGCAACAGATCCCCGATCCGCGCCAACACCTTGTTCGCTACTATGGCGCGTATTCCAATCGTGCGCGCCGGCTGTTTCGAGCGGCCGACGAAGAGTCGAATGGTGGGGG
>CBDURV010000118.1:0-9317 GCA_965369495.1 uncultured bacterium | reverse complement strand
GGCAAGAGATCGTCAGCTTGTCGCGGGTGTTCACCGACCCCGTGAAGGCTTGGGATCCCGCGACGCTGGACCGGACCGCTCAAGAGTTGGAGCCGCTCTGCGCGTGGATGCGGGACCACGGTTTCACGGACACCGAGAACGATGCTCTTTGGAGCCTCCACCTCTGCTACAAGCGGACCGACCGCCCGGAGCTGGCCGTCGATCGACTGACCACGCTTTGGCGCAACTCCGAGAAGGCGCGCGGTGGGTTCGCGGATCCTACGGAGCGTGCTCGTCTGGCCACTCGCTTTCAGTATCTCTATCCGGAGCTCTGCCTGCTGCTGCAGAAGCTGGGCCGCACCAAGGAGCTGATTGCGGCCATCGAGAGTTCCAAGGGCAGGATCCTCGCCGACATCCTGACTCAGCAGCGGGGCCTCATCGAACCGGACGAGCAGTTCCGAAAGGCGGTGGACGGCCTGCCGGAGCTCATGAAGAAGGTCGGTGCCCACTACCTCACCTTCCTCGTGGATGATGATCAGAGCATCGCCGGCCTGGTCGCGAAGGACGGGCGCCTGCACTCGGCCGTGATCCCGCTCGGCAAAGAGGCGCTGCGTGACGTGATCCGATACTCGGACCCGAGCAAGTGGGGACGCCCCGACCCTCACAATCCGCTCGAGGCGCGGATCCCGGCGGACCTTCCCGACCGGCTTGCGCCGCTTGTGCAGTGGCTCGAGCCGCTCGACGTACTGGCCGACGGCGACCACGTCTGCTGGTCCCCGGACGAAGTGCTCCACGCGCTTCCTCTCCAATACGTGACGTTTCGGGGCGCGCCCCTGGCGAAGTACGTTTCGGTGTCTCGAATCCATGGCGCAAACGTGCTGGCGAGCATCCTGGGCGACGCGCCGCGTCGATATGACCGGTCGGTCGCGGTCGAGATCCCCGCAAAGCAGGACCTGGCGAACAAGAGCAAGTTGAAGGCCTTCGGCCAGGCGGGCTCCTGGCTGCAGGAACGGCTCGGCGGTGATGTCCTTCGTGGTACGAAGGCGGACACGGACGCGTTTTTGCGGCTGCCCATGAATCACGCGCTGGTGCACATCGCGAGTCACGGGACTTTCCCGGTCAAAGAACAAGCCGGGCGGGACCCCAACCCGTTCCGCGGTTCGGGCCTACTGATGGCCGAAGACGGCAAGCTTCCCGACCTCGCGACGAGCGGGACGGGCAAGGGTCTTCTGACGCCGGAGCAGGTCCTCGCGACGGACCTCGACCTATCGCAAAGCCACCTGACCCTGCAGGCCTGCGTCAGCGGGCTTGCCAAGGAAGGAATCGGCGGGGATGCGCTCGGCTTGGAGTGGGCGCTCCTGCAGCGCGGCGCCTCGAGCATCCTCTCGACACACTGGGATGTGAGCGCGCGCACGACGGCCCGATTCTGCGTCACCTTTTACAAGCACTGGATCGAAGAAGGGCGCTCCCGCGCGGAGGCCTGGCACGAAACGGTCAGGGAGTTCATGGACAGCGGCGCCGAAGAGGCGCATCCCTACCACTGGGCCGCGTTCAGTCTCTCGGGCGATTGGAGATAGGAGAACGAAATGAGCAATCAACTCGCGGACCGAATCGGCCAACTCGACGACCACCAGGTCGTTCGATTCACGCAGCACTTCGGAGAGCAGCTCTTCGAGGGGATGCAGGTGAGCACCGATGACCTGCGCGCCGGTGTGCCGGAACGGTCGGAGTTTGCGGCGATCACCGACCTGGCGGACGAACAGATGGGCCAGACCCTCAAACCGCTCGCCGCCGTCGAGTGCTCCCGTGCGATCCTCGATGCCTTTGCCCGTGATCCGGCGATCGCTCCCGCGCTCGAGAGCTCTCTCGACGAGTACAAGGACGACGCCCTGGTGGCCGGTGTCATCTTGGCGGCCGGCTTCGCCGTCTCCATGGTGATCGTTGCAGCCAGTACTTCGTTCAAAGGGAAGATCGGCAACTTCGACTTGGTCAAGACAACCGCATCACCCGAACTCGTGAAGGCGGCGAGTGTCGTGGGGACGTTCATTAAGCCGTCCTAGGCGTTCGGATTGCCCCGTGCACTAAGTCCGTTACAGAGTGCATCGCTGCTGTCGCGGTTCAATGCGCGCGGGTACTGCCCTCTGGGGAGGTGTGTCCAAGACGACGCAAGACACACTTCACGCCGGCAGCCGCGTACTGGCCCATATTGTGGCAACCGTGGCGCCGTCCCCACCGCAAGCCCGAATTGGCCTCGATCATGAGGCTGAGCGTCGAGTTTCGAGAAGCACGCAAGAACTCCGCCGTGTCGTTTCAGTCGTGGCACGATGCGAAACAGGCGGTCGCGCATGGTCCACGCACAACGCGGACGTGGGGAGTACTGTGCCTGACACACCACACCCGAGTAAGCGCCCTCGGAAGAGGACACCGGTCGATGCCATGCATCCATTCCCGTGTCCGCTTCAACGCGATTCGAGGTCCGCGAACGTCACGTCACAGTTCTCCAGCGCAAGCCCGAAGACGTCGCCCTCGAACTTCCAGGGACCGTACTTGTGGCCGGCTACCGTGAGATGGACGCCTTGCGCGTCACGCGTTGCGAGAAACGGGATCTTCTCGGCGGGGAGCGGCGGATTTTGGTGCCGCTCAAGAATTGTCCAGCGGCCATCGTGGCGGCGCTGGATGTTCAGCGTGCCGCGCTGGTCGAGCAGCGCGATGGTGTAGTCCTTCGTACTCTTGAACTCGAGTAGCAGCCCCGCCTTGAAGCGACCGTCGGGCGGGACGACGAGTGACACTTCCAGTCTCTTTGTCGCGGCCTTGATGCGGCACATGCTTACGACGCCGGCGAAACCGCGGATCGACTTCTCGCCAACCCCGTTCCACTCGTTGAAGATCTGCGCCCACGGTTCCTGTTGCGTCTCCAGCCAGGCGATGAGCTTCGCTTGGAGTTTCTTCGTCGCGCGCAACTTCGACTTGGCGCCGGCGTCGAGTTTCTTGCGCAGCGTCGCGAACTTGCGTTTGTCCTGCGTGGCGAGGTAGCGAACCAGCGCCCATCCGACGGCGCGCGGCGTCTTCTCGTCCAGCACTAGGCCGTCGCGGTTGAGGATCTGCAAAGCGTTCCTCGGGTAGTCCTTGAGGGTCACTCGCTGCACGATCGCCAGTTGCAGCGTCTCGCCATCCCAGAAGTGTTCGGCGAGGTACTCGGCAATGCCCTCGGTGTACCAGGCGGCGCCGGGTTGGCCGTTCTTGGTGCGGGCGAGGTAGTGGAACTGGTGCCCCGCTTCGTGCAGTAGCAGCGTGCGCGTGTAGGAGCGCGTCGGCTGTTTGTAGAGATAGGCCGTCTTGGTGCGCGGCCAGTAGTAGCCGCCCGCCTTGCCCGGCGGAATCGCCCGGTCCGCCATCAATGCTTTGACCCACGACTCGCGCGTCGCGAAACAGCGCACGCGCAGCTTCTCCTTGGTCTTCGGCTCGGCCCCGAAGAACGCCTTGAACTGCGGCCACGCCGCCTCCAGCACGCGCGCCTGTTCCTTGGCGTTGTCGCCCTCCGCTTCAAGCCTGTAGTGGGTTGTTTCGACCGTTTCCGCGCCGGATCGGCCGCTGAACCACGCCAGTGCCAGAATCGGCCAGAGTGTTCTCATGATGGTTCTATCGGCTCTTGGACTCTGCGGCCATCGGGTATGGTGGTCGGCGATCGTTCGATCACATTACAACGGAGAAACCGATGAGAACATTTGCACTAATGGCCTGCCTCGCGCTCGTAGCGGCGTGCGGCGCCAAGGAAGAGGCCGCCCCTACTAAGGACGGCGCCGGCGCGATGCCCGGCAAGACGACCATGGAAGACGTCAAGAAGGACGCTCCCGACGTGAACGCGAAGATGCCGGCCGGCGCCGAGATGCGCACGATCACGCTCGACATCGAAGGCATGAACTGAGGCGTCTCTTGTCCTCCGCAGGTGCGGAAGATGCTCGAGACCGGTGGTGCCAAGGATATCGAAATCGACTACAGCGCGAAGACGGCGACCATGAAGATCCCGTCTGCGGTCACCGACGAGATGGTGACGAAGGCGGTCAGCGGCCGCTTCACGGCTACGGTCCGCCAGTAGGTACCGACTCCGAACTCAATGCGGGCGCGTCCTCTTGGGCGCGCCCGCATCTTATTTGAACGTGACACCCCTCAACCAAGCCATGCCCCGCGTCGCCCGCTACACGTGGCGACTGCACTGGCCCGCAGCCCTGCTGATCGGCGCGGGCTACGGTGTCATCGGCCTGTCGGCGTTCGTCTTCAAGCGCTCGCTCGGCGCACCCGCGCACTGGGTGCCCGCGTTGATCGCGATCTGGCAGGCGACCTGGATCCTGACGCCATTCGTCGGTGGCTGGATGGAGCGCGCCGATCCGCAGCGCTTGTGGCGTTGGATCGGCATCGCCTCGGGGTTGCCGCTGGTGCTCGTCGCGTTCGTCGACGTGCAACCGGTGGTCGGCGGGGGGAACGGCGCGGGCACGGGCAACCTCTGGCTCTTCGTGGCGCTGCTCGGCTTCCACTACCTCGTCGGCGTGTTCTACATCCCGCATCGCGGCGCCCTGATGCGCACCAACTACCCGCTCGCCGTGCGCGGGCGCATGTACGGGTTGCGCGAATCGCTCGCCATTGTCGGCATCATCATCATGGCGCGTGTCGCGCAACATCTGCTCGACCAGGACCCGCGTTGGCTGCGCGTTCTCTTTCCCGTGGCGGGCCTGCTCTTTGGCGGCGGCGTCTTCCTGAAGGGGCGCATCCGTTGGCAGAAGCAGAGGCGCCGGCGCAGGGCGGATCATCGGCGCGGCGGCATTCGCGAGGCGCTGCGCGACCGACGCTTTTTGGTCTACGAGGGCGCGTTCATGCTCTACGGCTTTGGGTTCCTGATGGCGTTCCCATTGCTCGTGCTGTTCATGGAGAGCGAACTGCGCCTCGGCTACAACGAGTACACATGGGCGCAGTCGGTGGCGATGCCGCTCACGCAGCTGTCGGCGATGTACCTGTGGGGCCGACTGGCCGATCGCGTGGGAGTGGTCCGCATGGTTGCCAGCGCGTTCGTCTTGCTGGTCGTGTTCCTGATCGTTATACCGAGTGTTACCGGGCTAAGTTCACTGATCGCCGCCTACGCGCTTTTCGGCGCGGCGATGGCGGGCGTCATGATCGGTTGGAGCCTCGGCCCGCTGCACTTCGCGCCGGACGGTCGCGGCCACGCCTACACGGCGGTTCACTTCTCGTTCGTCGGCATACGCAGCGTCATCGCCCCCTTCCTCGGGTACGGCGTGAAGGTCTGGACCGGGTCGTACGCGGCGGGTTTCTACGCCGCCGCGGGTTCCATGCTGCTGGGCGCCATCACGATGGCCTATCTTGCGCGCATGGAAAGCGCGGTCGCCGTTGAAGCGCATTAGCCCGCTCGTCGTCGCCTACGTCGCCGCGGCGCAGTCGCTCTACACGACGCCGGTACTGCTCGGCGCGGTGAGCGACAGCCTCGGACTGCGTGCCGACCAGGTGGGACTGATGATCACGATCGAGCTGCTCTGCTTCGCGGCGGCCGGTCTGCTGCTCGCCCCTCGACTCGATCGCCTGCCGCGCGGTCGCATCGTGATTCTCGCCGCGCTGGGCGTCGGCATCGCCAACGTCGCTTCCGGCGCGATCGACACGTTGGGCGCGCTCACCGTCGCGCGCGCCTTCGCCGGAGTCTCGGTGGGCTGCCTGATCGCGACGACCAGCGCCGAGATCGCGCACTTCGCCGATGCCGAGGCGCGCTACGCACGTTGCATGATGGTCGGCCTCGCCTTCGGCTGCATCGGCATCTTCATCATTCCGGAGGCGGCGCGCCGTTTCGGTCACGCGGGCTCGTACGGCTACATCGCGGCGGTGGTCGTGTTGCTCGTGCCGTTCATGCGTGGCTGGCCCCCGCAGCCCCCTCCCCAAGACGCGCAGCGAGGGGACCTGCGTTCGCTCTATCCGCTCTTCGCGTTCGTCGTGCTGCTCTTTTTCAGCGACGGGCTCGTCTATCCGTTCGCCGAACGCATCGGCCGCGCGCTCGACATGGACCGCGCACTCGATCTGATTCTGGCGCTTTCGTTGGGTGTCGGTCTGTTTGGCGCCATGGCTGCGGAGCGGTTGGGTGGCAGGTTCGGGAACCTTCGGCCCTTGTTGGTGGGGGCGTGGGGGACGGCGTTGTCCGGGTTGGCGGTCGTCTGCGCGACGGGGCCCGTCTCGTTCGGACTCGCGGCGTCGGCCAAGAACCTGACGATGTTCTTCCTCTTCCCCTTCCTGTTGGGCGCCGCCGCCGTGCGCGATCCGTCGGGGCGCGGGGCGGCGGCGGTGACGGGCGTTCTGCCGCTGGGCATTGCCATCGGCCCCTTCGTCGGTGGAATGCTGGTCGAGCGCTGGGGTTTTCCCGTGCTGGGCTGGGTGGGCGTCGCGCTGGTGGCGGTCGCGACGCCCTTTGCGGTGAGGTTGCTCAGGCCCACGCCGTGACGAGATTTATTCAATTTCGCGGCGGCATTGAACGAGTCTTTACGTGGCGCGTAGACACTTCAAGACGATGCTTCGATACAACGCGATCCTCCTCCTTCTCGCTGGCACGGTTGCCGCTCAGGGCCTTGAGCCTGTCGGGCGCTATGACTCCGGCGTCGGCAAGGGCACCGAGATCATTTCCATCCAGTCGGCAACGCGCCGTGCCGTCGTGCTGGTCGCCAACCGCCAGATCGATCTGCTCGATCTCTCCGTATCGGCGACGCCGAAGCGACTCGCGCGCCATGACCTCGGTCTCGCTGACGGGGAAGAGATCACTTCGGTCGCGTTTCACCCCAAGCGCGATCTCTACATCGCCGCGGTGCGGGCGAGCAGGCACGATCGGCGCGGGCGCGTCGTCTTCGTGACCGCATCGACGGGCAAGATCACGGGCCAGGCGGAGGTGGGCTACGAACCCGACCACGTTGCCGTGGACCCCACCGGTCGTTTCGCGGTCGTCGCCAACGAGGCGGAAAGCTACTGGAAGACGGAGAGCGGATACGACTCGCTGCCGGGGAGCGTGTCGATTGTCAGCCTGGACGGCGAACCGAGCGTGCGGGATGTGGCGCTGCCCGCCGCGGACGGCACGCCCGGCATGCTGACCGCCGCGGATGGCCGCAAGATCGAACGCTGGATCGACGGCAAGGCTGTGATGATTCCGCTCGACAGCGGCGCACCCAAGTACCTCGAGCCGGAGTACCTCGTCTTTTCGCCTGACGGCAAACTCGCCTACGTGACGTTGCAGGAAAACAACGGGATCGCCGTGATCGACGTCGTCGGTGGCAAGTGGGTGCGGTACATCGGCCTCGGCAAGACAACGCACCTCGCGGATTTTTCCGAGGACGGCAAGGTCGCGTTTGATACCGCGCTGCTGGCGCTGCGCGAACCCGATGGCATCGCGATCACCCCCAACGGCAAGTATCTCGTGACGGCGGACGAGGGCGATACCGATCCCAAGGCGTCCAAGACGCCGCGCGATGCGGCGACGGGTGGCGGACGCACGCTTACGATCGTCGATGCCGCGACCGGCAAGGTCATCGCCGACACGGGCAACCAGATCGATCTCGCCGCGCACCGTGCGGGGCTCTATCCCGACAAGCGCAGCGATTCGAAGGGCGCCGAGCCCGAAATCGTCGTCGTCTTCGCGCAAGGCCAGCGGGTCTACGCGGCGGTGGGCCTGGAGCGCGCCAAGTCGGTCGCGCTGGTGGACATTACCGATGCGCGGCGGCCGACGGTGCTGGGCGCCTTCCCGCTGGGCGGCAAGTCGTTCGCGACCGAGGGGCTGGCCGTGCTGCAGGTGGGCGGCGCAACCTACATCTACGCCGCCAACGAAATGAGCGGGGACGTGACGGTCTACCGCTTCGCCAGCCGGACCTCGTGAGACAATCTCCCGCATGGAAATCCGCATCGAAGAGATCGAGGCGCAGTCGATCGCGAGTATTCGCATCGAAACGACCCAGTCGGAAATCGCCGACAAGATCGGCAAGCTGTTGCGCGAGATCGTGCCGATCGTCGAAGAGCACATGAACGGCGCTCCGCTCGCCGTGTTCCACGCGTGGGAAGGGGACCGCGGCGAAATGGAGGTGGCGGTGCCGGTCGAACCGTCGGCTCAGGAGACGGATCGCATCAAGCGCCACGATCTGCCGGGCGGGCGCGCCGTGGTGGCGACGCACATCGGTCCCTACGACCAGCTTCTAGCGAGCTGGAGCACCATCAACGCCTGGATGAGCGAGCGGGGGCTTGAGGCGCGCGCGGCGCCGTGGGAGCAGTACATCAGCGATTGCTCGGTGACGCCCGCTGAAGAACTGGTCACGCGCATCGTCTTGCCGATCAACGATTGATCGGCTGGAGTTCGCGCCAGGTCACCTTGCCGTCCTTGTTCGCATCGAGCATTGCGAACGTCGGCCTGTGGCGCTGGGGGCACTCCGCGAGCGTGATCGATCCGTCGCCGTTGCGATCGAGAAACGCCATCGATTTGCTCGCCGGCGTTTCGCGCAGGCGCGGCACGAACTGGCCGGCGGGAACCGTCGGCATGTAGTACTCGGCATACCCGATGAGCATTTCGTCGTCGCTCTGGTCGCCCCATCGGACGTCGCGCGTGGGATCGGGATTGAGCGGGTTGGAATCGCTGTTGTCGAAGGTCGCCGTTACGCGCAGCAGGCTGCCCGCCGGCACGGCGAAGGGCTCGCGCAGGTTGTAGGCGAGTTGCCAGTTGAAGTCGTAGCGGGGAATCTCGAGCAGCGTCGTGATCTTGCCGTCGGGCGCGAACCACTCGTAGCGGAACGCACTGCCGCGAAAGTGCATGTGCGGAATGAAGCCGAGCAGCTTGAGATCGCGCTGGACCGCATAGGCGGCGCGCTCGGTGTGCTCCTGCTTGCCGGCGGGAATGCGGATGTCCGTGTTGGAAATGCCCGTCGTGATGATCTCGTGAAGCGGCTTTTCGGTCAGCAGCAGGCCGACGCGCGTGCGGTCCTTCGTCGCCCTGCCGTTGGGCGTGTAGTGGAGCTGGAAATGCAGCCGCGCGCCCTTGGGCACCCGCTTGGCGAGGCCGTCGGGATAGATGGCGGAACCGTTGCCGGGCACAAATGCGGCCAGAAATTCGCCGCGCTCGCCCCCGGGCACCTTGCGCACACTCGGATGAATTGCGAATACGAGCACGTGATGCACCACGTCGCGCGCGGTCGGCACCACCTCCCAGCCGCGCACCCAGGTGTCCTGCTCGAAACCGGTTGGCGTTTCCAGGTGCACGTAGTCCATGATGCCCTCGGCCTTGACGGCGACCTCGCGCGGAAGCTCGAAAATCCTGTCCGGCT
>CBDURV010000117.1:0-9411 GCA_965369495.1 uncultured bacterium | reverse complement strand
GTCGGACGCATGCGATCCCAAGGGACGCATTTAGAAAGAGGCCAATGCCACCAACGACCGCTGCGACACTCGCGTCGCACTCGACAGCCACAAGCCCCTCCCGCGTAACCGTTTACCGCGTTCGGATGGCGCTGGCAGAACGCCGACAGGCGATTCGATGATCGTGGCGAGGTGGCCTACTCCTTCAACGGTTGGCCCCACTTGTCCATGCGCGTGTCGCACTTGGGACAGGTCCAGCCTCCCCACACGAGTTGGTGCATGTCCTTCGGCAGCCGCAACGCAGGCATCTGCTCGTTGCAGTTGGGACAGTGCACGGTCTCCAGATTCATGCCCCAGTCGGAGCCCTCCGGGGCATTGGCCTGTTCGGTCATTGCGCTTCTCCTTGCAGGGTCGAGTTGACCCGGATTCTCGGCATACCGTACCGAGTCCCTATCGGTAGTCGACGACGCCGACGAAGCGCAGCCGGATGACGCCGTCGGTCCATTCGCGCGGTTCACCCGAGTGGCGATAGTCATAGTAGGCCAGCGTAATGTTGTCATCGGGTCGCAGTTCGACCTTGAGCGCTTCGACGCGCGGGAGGTACGTGTCGATGTAGCTGTGGCCCGTCAGCGCGGTCTTGAGATCCCGAATCGGTGAGGCATGAAACGCGAGTTCGATGTGGTCATGGTCGTAGTCATCGACTCCAAACCCGCGCACCCACGCGCCGTCGATTGCGTCTCCGTCGTCCGTGAATCTCTCCTCGAACGCACGTTCCAGCGCGTCCTCCGACGGGGCGTGGCCGAGCCACAAGGAGACGCTGCCTTCCGCGATCATTTCGCCAGTCTATCGCGGCGCGACTGGAGATACGGAACCGTATCCGCAGACCCTCCCGCGCGCCCGTGTCGTCTACTTCGATCGGATGCCGCAACCAAACACCGTTAGATCGTGTCAGGCACGGTACTACCAGCGATTCGTTAGTACCCCGCGACGCTGCGGCGCTCGCGGAACGCCGACATCGTGGTGGCGATGGTGCTGCGGACGTCAAGAGAGCCAGACTCCTATCCCGTCGGCGAACTCCTCGTGGGCGCGGAGCTGAAGCTCGTCGAGAGGGCCAGCCCGCAATCCCGGCGTTCGGGTCACGTCCAGGAGGATGGCCTCTCCGTCGCGCACCACGAAATCCATCTTGCCGTAGTCGAGTCCAAGGCGTTCGCGCGCCACACGAATGGCGTCGGGAACCTCGACCATCTCGGGAGGAGTCGACCACCGCGGTTTGATGACCGGCACGGGGCTGCGGCGACGCATGCTCAGCCCGCGGTCGCCCAGGAATACCCAGGTCCGCAGGCAGAACTGCTCGCCCTCCCGCTCGGGCAGGAATCGCTCCACGACCAACGCGTCATTCTTGAACACGCCCCGCGGCACGTCGCGTATGGACTCGAACACGGGGTATTGCTCGGGACTCATGGCGCGCGCCTTGGCCAGCGTGCGAAGCTTGCCCGACCAACACCGTGCCCGGCGACCGCGCTCAATGTTCCTCTCGGGAAGCCCCCCGTAGTTGCGGTCGGTCTTCACGATCACCGGCCCGTCGTAGCCCTCGCCGGGGCGCACGAGATAGCGACTGATGCGGCGCTTGGAGACATCCGTCACCCGACGGTTGAGCACGACCGGGTATTGCTCCAGGAAACGAACGTACTCCGGCGGCACCACGGTGAGATCGAGATGCGGAACAACAACATCCGCTTCCGGCGCATCATCGATGCCCTTCTGGACGACCACCTCGAATCCGCGCGCCTCCCATATCTCGCGCAGGAACCAGATGCGATGCGGCACCACGCCGGGATCCGGTTCGCGCTCGTGCAGCAGGATCAGGATCCTGCCTGCCGGACTCACAGGATCGTCCCGTCCGACTCCTCGCCGGTCACCGTGAGCAACATGATGTCGCGCCACGCGCGCGGCGCCGTCTGGCGCACGAACGGTTCTGTCGTATGCAGGAACTTCGCGTCGTTGACCAGAAGAAGGTCGCCCGCGTTCAGCGTAGTCTCGAAACAGGCGGCGGACTCGCCCTCGCGAAACAGGCGGGTTTGCCCGGGGACCACGTTGCCCATGGTGACGGGCATGATGCCGAGAACCAACCGCTCGCCCTCGCGGTGAGGCCCCTCCGGGTCCGGGCGGCCAACGAGGCCGGCTGCCGCATCATGGACGACGCGAATCTGATGTGCGCGCAGCCAAAGCCCCTCGCGCGACATCGGCAGATGCTCGAAGTAGAACTCGCACAGCGCCTGGAACGCCGGATGCGCGACGACCTCCTCCTCGATCAACTCGAACTCGCGCGGCACGTCGCCAAACAGATGGTTGTGTTCGCTCTTCTGGAAAACCGGGCGCTGGGGCCGAGGAGTGATCCCCGCCGCATCAACGCGAAAACGCGTCAGCCGCCGAAAGCGATAGCCGCCCGTCAGATACGGATCCTGCGGGAGTCGATCCCAAGACGACCGGAGCGGTGCGAGTAGATCGTCCGGAACGTGATGAACCTCATACTCGAAGTCTTTCGGGACGCTCGGGTTCGTTTTCTGTTCCGCCATTGGATCTCCTCGCCGGAGGATACGGTCCCGGGTGTTTTCCCGCGAGGTCACGCCTGCATCCGTGCGGCGATTCCGAACGAGTTCACCCGGAACGCGACGCAGGCACGCTACTCCCCCTGCGCGGCAGCCAAGCCGCAGATCATCGCCCTAACCAGTTGCGCCGCAGACAGATAGGGGTGACGGTGGCGATGCTGTTGCGGAGTTAGTACCCCGCGACGCTGCGAATCGCCTTTTCGATGCGCGACGGGTTGAGCTGCATCGCGGCTTCTAGCTTCTTGTGGAAGGGGACGGGGATGTAGTCCTGGCCGACGCGCTCGATGGGAGCGTCCAGGTGCTCGAAGCACTCCTGCGCAATCCATGCGGCGATCTCGCCGCCGAAGCCGCCGAAGAGTTTGTCTTCGTGCGCGACGACGACGCGGCTCGTCTTTTGGACTGCCGCCGCGATGCCTTCTTCGTCGAGCGGGTTGATCGAACGCAGGTCGAAGATCTCGACCGAGATGCCGTCGGCCTCGACCGCATCGGCCGCCTTCATCGCGTGGTGCACGGCGGTGCCGTAGCAGATCACGGCCACGTCGCTCCCCTCCCTGCGCACCCTCCCCTTCCCGAACGGGACGACGAAGTCATCCGTCACGCGCGTACGCGTTGCCGGCAGGTTGTAGAGGTACTTGGGCTCGAGGAAGAACGTGCAACCCTCGCTGCGTATCGCCGTGCGCATGAGGCCGGCGGCGTCGTCGGAAAACGCGGGCTGCACGATGCGCAGGCCGGGAAGGTTGGCGAGGATGCCTTCGAGGTTCTGGGAGTGGTAGAGACCGCCGCCGATGTTGCCGCTCGACGCCAACCGAACCACCACGTTGGGTGAGAACTGACCGTTGGTGCGCCAGTACTCATGGCTCAGTTCGATCACCTGGTCGAAGCCGGGCCAGATGTAGTCGGCGAATTCGGCACCCTCGACGACGACGCGGATCTTGGGATCGAATCGGGAAAAACCGTCGGCGGTTCCGAGGATGTAGTTCTCGGCAATCGGCGCATTGAAGACGCGCTTGTCGCCGAACTCCTTTTGCATGCCGTCGGAGACCTTGAAGATGCCTTCCTTGTCGCCGTTGGCCATATCCTGGCCCCACATGAAGGTATCGGGGTTGTCGCGGAACTCCCCCTTGAGCGCCTTGTTGATGCCCTCGCGCAGCGTGCAGACTTCGCCCTCTTCGGCGGACGGAGCAACCTCGACGGCTTCGTAGGCGGGCGGCAGCAGATGGTCGTAGATGCGTTCGGGGTCGGGCTCAGCCGCCGCCAAGCCCTCGGCGATCGCGCTCTTCACCACTTCGATCGCCTCGTCCTCGATCGTTTCGAGCTGCTTCTCGGTCAGGCCGCCTTCGTCGAGCAGCCACTGGCGGAAGATCGGCAGCGGGTCGCGCTTGGCGGCCTCGGCCAACTCCTCGTCGGAGCGGTAGAGCTTGTGGTTGTCGGAGTTGGAGTGCGAGCCGATGCGCGCGCACTCTGCATAGACGATCGCCGTGCCCTTGCCCGCCGCAACGTACGCGGTCGCGGCTTCCATGGCGCGGAAGCAATCGGCGACACTGCGGCCGTCGCAGTACTCGATCTTGACGTCGGCGATGCCGGAGAAGTTCTCGGCCAGCCGTTCGTTGGTGGACTGCTCGCGCTTGGGCACGCCGATGCCATAGCCGTTGTCCTGCATCACGAACACGACCGGCAGCTTCTCGCGCGACGCGCCGTTGATCGCCTCGAAGACGTAGCCCTCGGACGAACTGCTCTCGCCGAAGCTGGCGTAGACGACCGCGTCCGACTCGTAGTACTTGACAGCGCGGCCCAGTCCCGCCGCATGCTGCGAGTGGTTCGACACCGCGCTCGACACGTTCTGAATGTGAATCGACGGCTTGGCGAAATGGTTCGACATGTGCCGCCCGCCGCCCGCGACGTCGCTGGCCTTGGAAAGCCCATTGAGGAAGACCTCGGTCGGCGTGATGCCCGCAGCGAGCACGGCGCACAGATCGCGGTAGTAGGGGAACAGGTAATCGACGCCGGCGCGGAAGGTGCAGCCGAGCGCCAACTGGATCGCCTCGTGCCCGGCGCAGGGAGCGTGGTACGACCAGCCCAGGTTCTTGCGCAGGAAATTGGGCGCCTCGTCGTCGATCAGGCGGGTAATGCGCAGCAGGCGATAGGCGGCCTCGTGGCCGGGGTAGCGGGACGCCGAGATACCGGTGGCGGCCGCCGTTTGCGGGTGGTTGTTATGCATGGTGCCCAAACAGGACTAGAACGGTCCAGTATAGAGGCGGGCGAAGGTTCGCGGGGCGGACAAAAAACAGCCCGGTTAGCGCACTTTGACGGCGACGAGGGTCGCGTCGTCGTGCAGCGGCTGGCCGCCGGTCCATGCGATCACGGCACCGTTGATGGCGCCCACGACCTCTTCGGCGCTGCCCGAGGCGGCGCGGACCAAGGTCGCGCACAGCCGCTCGAACCCGTACAGCTCGCCGTCGGGGTGCGCCGCCTCGATGATGCCGTCGGTCAGGAACAGCAGCACATCGCCCGACTCGACCGACAGCGATTCGCACTCGCGGAACTCCGCCGCGGCGACGATGCCCAGAGGCGGGCCGAGCCCCGAAATGAGCTCCGTCTCGCCGGTCGCGGCCGCGTAGCGAATGAGCGGGGTGTGCCCCGCACCCACCTGGCGCAGCATGCCCGCGGACATGTCGAACGTGCCCATGAGCGCGGTCACGAAGCGGCCGTCCTTGAGGTCGCGGCCGAGCATGTTGTTGAGCTGGAAGAAGAGACGCCCGAGGTCCTCCTCCACCAGCATCAGCGCACGCAGCGCGGCGCGCACGGTGGCCATCAGCAGTGCGGATCCGACGCCGTGGCCGGTCACGTCCGCCACGATGATCGAAAGCCGCCCGTCGTCATGAAGGAAGTAGTCGTAGTAGTCGCCGCCAGTCTCGTCGCAGCTTTCCGAACTGCCGAAGATGTCGAGCGTAGGGACGTCGGGCGACTCGGACGGCAGGAAGTGGCGCTGGATGCCGCGCGCGATGCGCAGCGCCTGCTCGTACTTCTGCTTCGCTTCGGATTCGCGCAGCAGGCGCATCTTGTCGACCGCCACCGCCGCGACGCTGCCGAGCGCATTAAGAACCGAGAGGTGGTCCTTCGTCAGGCTGCCGGGGCGCTCGCGATTGTCCCCGTAGGCGACGCCGATCACGCGGCCGTTCGCCTTGAGCGGCACGCAGGTGGCGGCGCGGATGCGCAGCGCGTGAATGGAGCGCGCCATGGACAGGTTCGGATCCGCCTCGGCGTCCGAGGTGAGCACCGCGTTGCCGCTATCCATCACCTTGGCCAGCAGCGTGCGGCTGACAGTGATCTTGTCCTTGCCGCCCCCGCCGCCCTTCTCCCTGTCGCGGTGGGCGCGAATCTGCAGTTCGCCGTCGTCCCCGAGGATCCCGATGAACCCGCGCTTGACCGGCACGGCGGAGAAGAGAACGTCGAGAATCGCCTCGAAGATGTTCTCGTTGGTCCCGATCGAGTTGATCAGCGTGCGCACGTCGTCGAGCAGCGCGAAGCGGTCATCGGTCGGGGCGACCGCCATCGTCGCTTCCGGAACCGGCTCCTCGGCGCGCACGGTGGAGGCGATCTCGGAGAACTGAATCGCCGCGTCCTCGGCGGCCTCGACCGAAGCGCGCAGGACGCTGCTGCCGATCCAGAGTTCATCCTCGGGCCCCAACTGCGCATGGGTCACATGCTGCCCGTTCACCAGCACGCCGCCCGACACGCCGATGTGGAACATTTCGATCTGATCGTCGCGGGCGACGAGCACGCACTGCCGCGCATCGACCCCCTCGTCGGGAATCGTCACGTCGCAGAGGTCGTCGGACCCTACGAGCACGGAATCGGCGTCGAAACGGAGGGTCTCCTCCTCCGCATTCGTGGCCCGCAGCGTCAAAACAATCACAGGCGCGAAGTGTAACAACCGAGACGGCAGGTTCGGGCGTAGTCTAGGGGCGAGGAGGATTCCATGTCCGCACGTTTGCTCGTATCTACTCTCACGCTCGTTCTCACCGCCCTGCCGGCGCTCGCTCAGGACCGCGAAGTCCCGATGGCGGAGCGCGGCTATATGGGCATTCGGCCGTCGGAACTCAATAATGAGATCCGCGCGCATTTCAAGATCGATCAGAGCGTCACCAAGGGGCTCGTGCTGACTGAGATCTTCGGCGGCACCGCCGCCGCCAAGGCGGGCCTGCGCGCCGGCGACGTGCTGACCAAGATCGACAACAAGCCGGTCAACTCGATCCAGAACCTGATGGAAATCCTCGCCACCAAGCGGCCCGGCACCAAGCTCGCCTATGTGGCGCGCCGCGGCACCGGCACGATCGCCGGCCTGCTCGTGCTGGGCAGGTGGCCGGCGGAACGCATGGAAATCGTCGAGGAAGCTCTGGACGAAGTGGCCACCGCGCTCGACGCGAAGCCCAAGCGCGACGAGCCGAACCTCGATCGCCGCATGGACAAGCTGTCCGCGGAGATCGAAGTGCTGCGCAAGCGCGCCCTCAAGCGTAAGGCGCGGGCGGAGCGTGGCCCGCGCAAGGAGCGCACGGCGAGCCCGGTCGCCGTGGCCAAGCGGAGGGGCGGCCCCGGGCTCGAGGGCTGGATCGAGCGCGAGCGGAAGGCGCTGGCGATGGCGACAAAGCAGCGCAACGAGCGCAAGATCGGCTGGCACCGCGCACGCCTGAGTCTGCTCGAGGAAATGGCCGTGGCCAGTCGCGGACGCGGCGAGCATCGCGGACGCGAGATCGAGGGTCGCGGGCGCGCCGAGGAGCGCATGATGCGCGTCGAAAAGCGCCTGATCGACGTGATGGAGCGCATCGAACTCCTAGAGCGGCAGCTGAAAAAAGAGCGCCAGCGCAAGTAGTTCCGACTCAATTCGCGGGGGGACGGGAGCATTGCGACCGCCCCCCGCGTAATTTCATCGATGCAGTCCATGCGTGCACCGGAGCCCGTTCCGCCGACCCCCTCGGCCACCGACGAAGCCCTCGCCGCGCGCCTGATCGCCGGCGACCAGCGCGCCTTCGAGGCGATCGTGCTGCGCTGGCGCGACCGGATCGTCGATCTGGCCCACCTCCTCACCGGCGATCGCAGCGCCGCCGAGGACGTCGGTCAAGAGGTGTTCATCCGGCTCCTGCGGCGGCCCGAGTCCTACGATCCGGGTCGCCCCTTCAAGGCGTGGATCAACACGGTCGCGCGCAATCTCTGCCACGACCGCTACCGGCGCGAATCGACCCGCAGCCGCTACCACCAGACCGCCACCCACGAGCGGAAGTTCGGGCCGCGGCCGGTCACTTCGCCGATCGAGGCGGCGGCGGCCGCGGAAACGGAAGAACGGCTGCGCGGCTACATCGCGGAGTTGCCCGCCAAGTTCCGCGACGCCTTCGTGCTTTGCGCGGTGCGCGGCATGAGCTACCAGGAGGCTGCGGAGATCTGCGGCTGCCCCGCCAAGACGGTCAGCACGCGGCTCGCCCGGGCGCGAAAGCGGCTTGGCGAGCGTATGAAGGACGAGCTGTGAGTCACGCGAACGAAACCGACATCCTCCTCTCCCGCTACCTCGACGGTGCGCTGGATCCCGAGGAGCGCATCGCCTTCGAGCGCCGCCTCGAAAACGAGCCGGTCCTGCGTGGCGAACTGGCGGCGCAGCGCGTATTGCAGGATCTCGCCGAGGCGCTGCCCATGACGTGCGCGGATTTCCGCGCCGAGGACGTGCTGGTGCGTGCGGGCCGGCAGGTAATCGGGCGGAGGGCGAGAGGACGCTGGCAGTGGCCGGCCGCGGCCGCCGCCGTGCTGCTGCTCGCGGCCACCCACGCCGGCTCCTATCTCTACGGGGCGCATCGCACCGAACAGCAGATCGAAGCGACCCGCAACCCGATCGTGGAAACCGAAGAACTTCTCGAGCAGATGGCCGCACTCGACGCGGGCCAGCCTCACGAGAGCCTCGACCGCCAGCTCATCAGCCTGCGCGGCGACATGGAAACACGCGACCTGCCGCAGCGGCTGGAACAGCTCAGCACGTCCACGCAGCCGCAACCGCAGCGCCTGCGCGCGGCGCAACTCGCCGACCAACTCGGCCAACTCGTGATCGCATTCAACCAGTACGACGATCCCGGCTTCCGCGCCATCACCGTACGGCGCATCGCTCTGGGCGCGCTCGGCACGGGCCCGGAGCTCACCTTCGTGCCCTCGACCGCCCACAACTACCAGCGCGTCACGCGGCTCGGCGCAGGTCGGTTCCGCATCTTGGTCATGCACACCGACGGCGCGCGCCCCGTCGTGATCCGCGACGAGGGCACCCCCGAAGAACTCCAGCAACGCCACATCGGCCTCACCATCGAGGTCGCGGGAGAAGACCGATGAAGCAAGTTCTCGTCCTGCTCACTCTGTTCGCCTGCCTGCCTCTGATCGCGCACGCGCAGGCGCCCGAGAAGAAGCCGATCGATGCGCAGATCGCAAAGCTCGTCGATAAGCTCCAGGCTGCTTCGGCGGAAGAGCGCCCCGCGCTGCTCAAACAGCTCGGCGAGTTGATCCGAAAGCAAGGCGTCACCCCGATTCGAATCGGCACCATGCCCGGCATCATCGTCGAGATCGGCGCGAGCTTTCCGAGCGAGTCGATGTCCGGCAGTTGGGTGGGCGACCACGGCGAAAAGGGCACCTACACCCTCAAGAGCTTGGGTAAGGGCGGCTACAGGCTCGACGGGCGCATCACCCTCGCCGACGGCACGCGATCGAACATCAAGGACGAAGGCAAGATGCCTGGGCTCCAGAAGAAGTACCTATTCCTGAAGGAGTGGACCTTCATGACGCCGCGCGCAATCCC
>CBDURV010000116.1:0-9419 GCA_965369495.1 uncultured bacterium | reverse complement strand
GAAGGCATCATCCGCCTCGGCGGCGGCGCGGTTGCAGTCGGCTTCGATCGCGACATCGCCGACGATGCCGACCACTCCGAGTTCGTTGGCAACCTGTTCCACTATCTCCGCGCGGCGCGACATGATCGCAACCTGCGCTCCCTCGGCCAGGAACCGTCCCGCGATCGCGCGGCCGATGCCGCTCGTTCCGCCGGTGACGAGAACCTTCTTGTTTTCGAGCGCGTTCATTTCCCTAGCTTAGGAGCCTATCCGAGCAACCAGCTGGATTCAGCCGGCTGCGAGGCGGCTGGATCATCGCCGGGCCTCGTCCACGTAGCGACTTTGGATACGCCATCCGCGGCCCGGCTCGCCCAGCAGCCTCTCGCTTGGCTTCGGTCCTACGCTGGATGCTCGGAGAGGCTCCTAGCTGGACGCGCTCGAATACGCCCGCAGGCCGATGCGCCAGAATGCGGCCAGCAGCAGCGAACCGCAGAACGCGACGGCCACCATGTGCCACAGCGTCGCGGACGGATGCCCGCCGAACAAGCCATCCACCGGAATGCTCACCACCAGCGCATAGGGCAGGATCGTCGTGAGAATGCGCCGCACCCACCCCTTGTAGATCCGGTGCGGGCGCCCGCGCGTCGAGCCCATGTTCCACATCAGCGTCTTCAATCCGTCCGCGTTCTGTATCCAGAAGACGGGTATCAGGAACATCATCCCGATCAGGTAGTTGATGAACACGCCGAGCGCGATCAGCACGCCGAGCAGGGCGATCAGCTGCGGCGGAATCGGCTCGGGATAACGCGTCAGCGCCCACGTGAGAATGCCCAGCGAAATCAGCAGGTTCACGGCGGAGTTGGCGGCAAACTCCTTGAGGCTCAGGAAGAAGAGCGCGCTCACGGGTCGCACCAGGTAGTAGTCGAGATCGCCCTTGTTGACGTGGATCGGGAACCACCACAGGTTGTTCGAGAAGAACGTCATGTGTAGCGCGTCGGTCACGAACAGCACGCCGACGAAGACGTAGATCTGGTCGTGGGTCCAGCCGCCCAACAGCGGCGTGTGCAGGAAGATCACCGAGAAAAACGCGAGGTACATCGCGTTCCACAGGATGTCCATGCCGATGCGGAAGAAGAAGTCGATGCGGAACTCCATCGCACGACTGAAGCTGAAGCGCAGGAGATACGCGTAGAGCCTGACGTAACGCCACACGGCTAAATCCCGATCCCCGTGTACTGGTGCAGCCCGCGCTTCCAGATCATCTGACCGATCGCCGCGAAGACGCCGCACCATCCGATCGCCAGGAGCATGCCCAGCCCCCACTCGCGCACGCCGATTTCGCCCAGCAGCACGCGCGCGGGGAAGTCGAAGAAGAAGCGCCAGGGAAGGACCTCGAGCAGCCTCTGGCCCCACTCCGGAAAAACGGAGAGCGGCAGCATGAGTCCGCCGAGAATCTGCCCCAGCAGGCGCTGCGCGACGAGCAGGCTCCAGACGTTGTCCGCCCAGAACGCCGTGACCTGCAACGGGAACTGCATCAGGAAGAAGAGCAGGTTGGCGACCAGCATGGCGGCCAGCGTCATCGCGACCGAAGCGGCCGTCAGGTGCACCTGCGAGGCGAGACCCAGCAGCGGAATCGCGATGGCGCCGAACAGGATCACCTGCACCACCACCGGCACCAGCTTGCCCAGCGACTGCGCATACTTGTACGGCCGGTAGGCGAACGGCAGCACGAGATAACGGTTCAACCCGCCCTCGTAGATGTCGCTCTGCACCGTTCCCTCGAAGTCGCGCCCGCCCGCGAAGCGCCCCACGAGCAGCACGGTCACGTAGTAGAGAATCGTCTGCTGGATGTCGCGTCCGCCGATGCTCGTGCTGCCGCTCTCCTCGAAGATCGCGCTCCACAGGTAGTACGCCACCATCAGCTCGACGCCGAAGCTGAGCACCGCGTTGACCCAGAAGTCGACGCGATAGCTGAACTTCGTGCGCGCCTCCAGGCTGACGATCTGGAGAAAGAGCCGCGGGCTCACTCCCCGCGCCCCTTGAAGATGCGCTCGATGATCGTGCCGATATCCATCTCGTCGATCGACAGGTCGTAGACGCCGCAGTTCTCGAGCACGGCGGCGGCCGCCTGCGTGACCTGCTCGCGCGGCACCTCGTAGCGCAGCGTGCCCTCCTCCTCCGACAGCACCGCACCGCGCGCGAGCAGATCTTCCGACACCTCGAATCCGCCGTCCTCGCGACGCAGGTGCGCGGTGATGATCTTGTGCGTCGCGTAGGTGCGCTTGACGTCGGCGAGTTGGCCGTCATAGACGATCTCGCCCTCGCGAATGATCATGATGCGCTCGCAGAGCCGCTCGATGTCCTCCATGTAATGGCTGGTGAGGATCATCGCGGGCCGATGGCGCTCGCGGTAGGCCAGCAGGAAGTCGCGAATGGCGCGCTGCGCGGTCAGGTCGAGGCCGATCGTCGGCTCGTCGAGATAGACGACGCGCGGTTGGTGCAGGAGCGTCGCGATCAGCTCCATTTTCATGCGCTCGCCCAGCGACAAGCGGCGCACCTGCACGTTCAGTTCCTTCTCGACTTCGAGCATGCGCACAAGTTCCGCGAGCCGCGTGCGGTAGGCGTCGTCGGGAATGCGGTAGATCTCCTTCAACAGCAGGAAGCCGTCCGCCGCGGGCAGGTCCCACCAGAGCTGCGCCTTCTGGCCCATGATGAGCGCGATGCGACTGCGGAATTCGTTGTCGCGCTCCCACGGCCGGTAGCCCAGCACGCGCGCTTCGCCGGACGTCGGATGAATGATGCCCGCGAGCATTTTCACGAGCGTCGTCTTGCCCGCGCCGTTCGCGCCGACGAGCCCGACGATCTCGCCCTCGTCGACGCGGAAGCTCACCGCGCGCACCGCGTGTTTTTCGACCTTCTCGCGCACGAACAGGGAGCGCACCGAACCCATCAGGCCGGGTGCTTTCTTGTGCACGACGAACGTCTTGGTCAGCCCCTCCGCCTCGATCATGTTTCCCGCCTTTTTTAGCGATACAATCCCGATGTGACCAGCACCATCGGATTCGGCACCGCGGATGAATTACCCGTTTCGCTCCAGATTCCCGGCTACCGCTTGCGGCGCCCTGTCGGCGGCGATGCGGTGGGCCTCTGGTTTGACTGCGAGCAGACAAGCCTCGGCCGCAAGCTGACGATCAAGGTGCTCAAGCCGCAATACGAGCAGCACGCCGGGGCGCATCGCGATTTCCTCGCGGAGATGGACCGGCTGATCGAACTGCAGCACCCCCACCTACTCACCGTCATCGATTCGCGCCGCGAGGATCCGCTCGCGCTGGTCACCGAGCGCATCACCGCGCAGACGCTCGCGACGCTGCTGGAACCGGGCAAGCCGATCCCGCCCGACGAGGCGCTCAAGCACGCGCTCGGCTGCGCGCAGGCGCTCGCGTACCTGCACGGCGAAGGCTTCACCCACAAGAACTTCACGCCGCGGCTGGTCTCGATCAGTTCGGGCGGCGTCGGGCGCATCGTCACGTTCCGCAACATCGTGCCGTTCGAGGAGTTGGCGGCGCTGCGCAGCAAGCTCGTGCAGGACGCGCTCTACATCGCGCCGGAACAGATCGGCGGCGAGGACGAGATCGGCCCCAAGGCGTCCACCTACCAGTTGGGCGCCATCCTCTTCCATCTGCTCGCCGGCGCGGCCCCCCACTCGACCGGTGACGCCCGGGCGATCGCGCTGGCGCACTACCGCGAGCCGTTCCCCTCGCTCAAGAGCCGCCAGCCCTTCCTGAAGAGCGGCATTCTCGACCTCGTCGGCGCCTGCACGCGCAAGGATCCCGTCGAGCGCCCGGAAATGAGCGAAGTCGTCGAGCGCATCGAGGCGATCCTCGAGGGCAAGGACGACGACGCGGGCGGCGCGACCTCGGCCCCCCGCGCCCGCCGTCGCCGACGACGTCGATAAGCATCGCTCAAGCGTCACGCCCCAAAGCGCCGAGGAGATAGGCGGGGAACCCTGCCATGAGCGACCAGACCATCGAATTCCATATGCGGGCGAATCGCGTCCGCCGCGTGGTTCACGTGCACCTGCACGGCAGCCGCGGCAAGCTGTCCGGCATCGTCGTCGACCTCTCGCGCACCGGCGCGCTGCTGACCGTTCGCGGCAAGCAGTGGGAGATCAGTGACGACGAGACGGACTTCTCCACGATCAACCTGCTCGTGGCCGAGCAGTTCTGCGACGGCATGAAGATCGAGTTCGTCGAGGCGGGGCGCACCATCAGGGCCGACGCCGTGCGGCTCACCGAAGCCGAGGTGAACGGCACGCGCATGATCTGCCTCGGCTGTCGCTTCAAGACGGAGATGACGACGGACGCTGTCGGCGCCATTATCCACGACGCAACGCCGATCAACGGCGTGGGCGCCACATCCAGGCCGGGCGAGCCGCCCACGGTGAAGCGCAAGGTCGTCGTCGGCGTGGGCAAGGGCGAAGCCAAGACCACCGTCACGGATACGGGCATACCGCTCCGACCGGACGGGTTCGCCGACACCATCCACGACCTGCTGCGCATCATGGTCGAGCGCGAGTCGAGCGACCTCCACCTACGCGGCAACAGCCTGGTCCGACTCCGCACCATGGGCGAACTGCGCCCGATCTCCCGGCGCGTCGTCAAGCCCGACGAGGCGGACCGCTTCGTGCGCGAACTGCTGACCAAAGAGGAGTACGAACGCTTCGAGCACGACTGGGATCTCGACTTCGGCTATGCGGCCGAGGGCATTGGTCGATTCCGCGTCAACGCGCTGCGCGCGCGGGGCGAGGTGGGCCTTGCGATTCGCCGCATTCCCGACGTGGTGCCGTCGATCGAGGATCTCGGCCTCTCGCCCGTGCTGCGGAAGATCGCGGACTCGCGCAAGGGCCTCGTGCTGGTGACGGGGCCGACCGGCTCCGGCAAGAGCACCACAGTGGCGGCGATGCTGCGACACATCAACGAGAAACACCACTGCCACATCGTCACGATGGAAGACCCCATCGAATATGTGCACCACGAGGAGCTGGCGCAGATCACCCAGCGCGAGGTGGGACGCGACGTGCGCGGCTTCTCCGACGCACTTCGCCGTGCCATGCGCCAGGATCCCGATGTGCTCCTGGTCGGAGAGATGCGCGATCTCGAAACCATCGCGCTGGCCGTCACCGCGGCCGAGACGGGGCATCTCGTCTTCGGCACGCTGCACACCACCGGCGCGACGACGACCATCGAACGCATTATCGATGTGTTCCCCGCCGCCCAGCAGCCGCAGATCCGCATTCAGCTGGCCAGTTCGCTCAACGCGATCTGCTCGCAGATCCTCATCCCGCAGCAGCGCGGCAAAGGGCAGTGCGTCGCCCAGGAGATCCTCGTCGCGACGCGCGGCGTGCGGGCGCTGATCCGCGAGGGGAAGGGGCAGCAACTCGCGAACGCCATGCAGACGGGCGGCAAGATCGGCATGCAGACCCTCGAGGACTCGCTCAACGTCCTCGTCAAGGCGGGCATGATCGATCGGCGCACCGCGATGGCACGTGCCAACACGGCGGCGCAGATCGTCGGTTGATTTTGTTGCAGGGCCCTACGGGCGCTACTTGCGCTTGCGCGCGTACTTGACGCCTCAGCCATAGGGCTGCGTCGCGGCGACCGGAACCTTCTTGCCGGCCAGCAGCGCATCAACGACCTGGATGACGTAGTTGGTGGCGCCCTTCACGTCGGCAGGGTCCGCAGAGCGCACGCTGTCGATCGCGCCCTGGTAGGCGACGTAGCCCTGCTTGTCGATGATGAACATGTGCGGCGTCGTGCGCGCCTTGTACTCGCGGCCGATCTTGCCGTCCGCGTCCATGAGCAGCGCCGAGTAGGTCGCGCCACGCTCCTTGGCGGCCGCCTTGAGGTTCTTCTCGTCGCGGTAGTCGCGGTGCTTCGGGTTGCTGGAACAGATGCCGATCCAGACCACGCCCTTGCCGATGTACTTCTTCTGCAGCGCCGGCATGTTGCCCGACTTGTCGTAGTGCTTTTTCACGAACGGGCAGTTGTAGTTGACCCACTCGATGACGACGATCTTGCCCTTGAAGTCCTTGAGGGAGACGTCTTTGCCCTCAATGTTCTTGAGGGTGAAGTCGGGCGCTTTGGTGCCCTTCTTCTTCTCGGGTTGCTTCTTTTCAGCGTCGGGCTTCTTGGCATCCGGCTTTTGGGGATCGGCCGGCTTGTCTTCCGCCGACGCGCTCCAAGCCAACGCGGCCACGACGCTCCAAGCAATCAGGAATCGCATATCGGTCTCTCCCTAGGGGTTTTTCTTGCCGGGCAGATCGACGAGATAGGCGCGCCGCGTTTTGCCCTGCTCCACTACCAACACCCCGCGCAGCCGGGGGATTCGGTCCTTCTTCATCGCCGGGTCGAGCGTCAGGCGCAGCGCGCCGCCCTTGTCGTTCACCGTCAGCTTCTGATCCGCGGTGTGGTCGAACACGCCGCCTTTTTCAGGAAAGAAATAGGCGCGCGACTCCTTGTCCACCGGCACCTTCACGGACCGGAACTGGAGCCAGAACGCGAGGGCGCCACCCTTGCGCGTCCAGGCCAGCGCGAATGCGTTGTCGACCGCTTTCGGCGTCGCGGCACGCGTGCGCGCAAACAGCGGCGCCCACTGCGCGTCCTTCTCGGCAACACCGGCGCGCACGGGGACTTCGATCTTCGCCTTGAGTCCGCCGTCGAGACATATCTCGTCGCAGCAGAGCCACTTCGCATCGAGCGCAACGGTCAGCGTCTTGCCCTTGTAGTCCTTGGGCACGTCGATGCGGGCGGGCAGCAGCAGTTCGCCCTCGTACCCGTACATCATCAACGGATCGAGCCAGATCTTGTGCGGCGCCGGCCAAGCGGGAACCGACAGCTTGACGCCGTCCGGCACGGTCCAGTCGAGCTTGGGCGCCAGGCCGGAGTCGCCCGGGTTCTTCCAATAGACATGCCAGCGCGGCTTCATCGTGATGCGCAGGCCGACCCACAGCGTGCCGCCGGGCGCGACGCTCTTCGACTCCGCGATCAGTTTTCCCTCGGACGGAATCACATCGTCTTGCGCACGGGCGACCGGCGAGAGGACGGCACACACGCCCACGGCAAGGATGCATCGCTTCATGCGCACATTGTAGGCCCGCCGCCACGCCGGCGGTGTATTCTCACGGTGCCTTGAGTGCACCCCGCATCCACCCCACCGCGATTGTCGACTCGCACGCGGAAATCGATCCGACTGCCGAAATCGGCGCGCTTGCGTGGATCGGGCCCGACGTGAAGCTGGGTCCGCGCGTCGTCATCGGACCGCACGCCTTCATTACGGGCTGGACCGAGTTGGCCGAAGAGGTGCGCGTTTGGCCCTTCGCCTCGATTGGCTGCGAGCCGCAGGATCTCAGCTACGACGGCGCCCCCACCTATGTCCGCATCGGCGCGCGCACGCTGATTCGCGAAGGCGCGACGATTCACCGCGGCACGATAGAGGGCAGCGAAACCGTCGTGGGCTCCGACTGCCTGTTCATGAACCACGCGCACGCCGGACACAACACGCGCGTCGGCAACCACGTGATTCTCGCGAACGGCGCGCTGCTCGCGGGCCACGTCACGGTCGGCGATCGCTGTTTCCTGTCGGGCAACGCGACGGCGCATCAGTTCGTGCGCATCGGCCGGCTGGCGATGCTGGCGGGCAACTCCCGCGCGCGCCGCGACGTGCCGCCGTTCACGACGCTCAACCACGACACGCGCATCGACGGCATCAACGCGGTCGGCATGAAGCGCAACGGCGTCACACGCGAGGCGCGCGGCGAACTGCTCATGATGGTGCGCACGCTGCGTTCGCTGGAAGGCGGCTTCGAGGAGACGGTCGAGCGTTTCCGGCGCGAGGCGAAGTCGGGCGAAGCGGCGGAGTTCGTCGCGTTCCTGCAGACGCCGAGCAAGCGCGGAAGCTGCCCGTTTTCGCCGCGGGATTCGCAGCTCTAGGAGAGTCCGCGGACCGAGACCGAACTCTCCTGCATCGGTATCGGGTTGTGGGTGATGGGTCTTGCGTCGCAACCAGATCGCCATGTGCGTAGCCACCGTCGTTGGACCTCGGGAGTTCCGAACGCGGGCGGACGGTCCGGTTGCGACGCACAACCCACGACCCATCACCCGGAACGAGCGAAGCGCAGCAAGCGCAGAGGAGTCTGGCTACGCGGGCTGCGTCGCGAGCGCGAACTCGACGGTGGCGGAGGTGCCGCCGCCGCTGCAAGCCTGGATGCTCAGCGAGCCGCCCTGCGCCGCGATCGACTGCTGCGCCGCGTGCAGACCGAGGCCGGCGTCCTTCTGGCCCTGCTTGGTGGTCACGAAGGGCTCGCAAATGCGGGGCAGAAGGTCCTCGTCGATTCCGACGCCGTCGTCGGTGACGCGCAGGGTGACGCTGTCGCTACTTCCGTAGGTGGTGACCGTGATGGTGCCACGCTTGCCGGTCGCCTCGACAGCCTCGAGTGCGTTGGTCAGGATCGCCGAGACAAGCTCGCCCAGCGCCGCCGCGTCGCCCGGGACGTCCGGCAGCGTGCCAAGACGCAGATCGAACTCGGCCGCGCCCTCGATGCGACGCTCCAGCAGCGCGGCCGCATCGGTCACCGCGGAATTGAGCGAAAAGCCGGCGTCGTCGGGCCTGTCCGCATCCTTGCTGCGCAGGCTTCCGACCACGCCATCGACCCGCTTCGCCTCGTCGATGCACGCGTCGATTCCGCCGGAGTACTTGGCCAGCGCCGCCACGCGTTCTTCGGGCGTGGCGGCGGCGATCTTGCCGCGCAACTCGTGCAATTGGCCGCGCATTTCGTCGAGTCGCGCGGTCAGGCCCGCGAGCGGCGCGTCCATTTCGCTGACAAGCGATGCGGCGAGCTTGGCGGCGCCGTGCTCGCGGGCGCGAATCACCGACTCGGCCGCGTCGCGTTGCACGCGGCGCAACGATTCCGTGAGCACCTGCGTCCGCTCGCGCACGCGCGACTCCAGGCCGCGATTGAGCGCACGAACACGCGCACGCGCCATCTCGAGGTTGGCGGTGAGGTCATGCAGTTCGTCATGGCCTTCCTCCTGCGTGCGCCTCATCCCGTCGAATTGCCCGATCTTCTCGAGACCGAGCGCGGCGAGACGCGCGATCGAACTCAGGAAGAGCAGCGCCGAGGCGCCCATGCGCGGCGTCTCTTCGACCATGTAGATGCCGATCCAGCCGTTCGGCGAACTGCTGTCCACCTTGAGCGGCTGGAACATCGCCGACTTGACGCGGCCATCGACCTCCTGCAGTGCCTTGAGCAGTTCTGGATCGAGCCGGGAGTCCGAAGCGAAGCCCCATGCCTTCCGCATGCGCCAGTGCAGGTACTCCGCGGAGGCTTCCGCCAGCCGGTCGGCCAGCGCCTTGGCCATGATGCTGCCGTAGTCATCCTGGTC
>CBDURV010000115.1:0-9494 GCA_965369495.1 uncultured bacterium | reverse complement strand
CGTCCTCGCCGAAGGCGGGCGCGATGTGCACGATGCCGGTGCCGGTGTCGAGCGTTACGAACGGCGCGTCGAGGATCTCGAAAGCGGTGCCTTCGCCCGGTGCGCGGAACGAGTAGAGCGGTTCGTACCGCTTGCCGACCAGTTCGCTGCCGGGGAACTCGCGCACGACCTCGAAGTCTTCTTCGAGCACGCGTTCGGCGAGTGCCTTGGCGATGATCAGCGTCTCGTCGCCCATCTTCGCCTCGATGTAGGTCTCCTTCGCGGCGACCGCGAGCGCCATGTTGCTCGGAAGCGTCCACGGCGTGGTGGTCCAGGCGAGGCAGGAAACGTCCGGCCGCTCCGAGAGGCGGAAGCGCACCACGACGGACGGATCGTCCACCTCGCGGTAACCCTCGCCGACTTCGCCCTGGCTGAGCGTCGTGCCGCCCTGCGGCCACCACCACACACTCTTGTAGTCCTGGTAGAGGAGGCCCTGCTTGAACATCGTCGACAGCGCCCACCAGACACTCTCGACGTAGTACTGGTGGTAGGTGGCGTAGCCGTCCTTGTCGAGCCAGAAGCCGATGCGGTCGGACATCTGCTCCCAGTCGTCGATGTGCGACCAGACCGACTCGATGCACTTGCGCGTAAACGCCTCGATGCCCATCTTCTCGATGTCGCGCTTGCCGTGCAGGCCGAGTTCCTTTTCGACCGCGATCTCGACCGGCAGGCCGTGCGTGTCCCAGCCCGACCGGCGCGGGACGTAATAGCCGGTCATCGTCTTGTAGCGGAGGAAGACGTCCTTATCGACGCGCGTGAGCACGTGGCCCCAGTGCGGCTTGCCGTTGGCCGTGGGGGGACCTTCGTAGAAGACGAAGTGCGGCCGTTCGCGGCACTGCTCGACCGACTTCCTGAAAATGTCCGCGCTCTTCCAGAACGCGAGAACCTCGCGCTCCTGCTCGGCGAACGGGACGGAAGAAGGGACTGCCTCGAACATCCCGGCAAGCTAACACGGGGGTGGGGATAGCTTGAGGCTTGAAGCTGGAGGCTGGACGCCGCGACCACGCAGGCCGCTGGCGCACGCTTTGTCGTTGGGCGTCGGAAGCGCGGCAGCGGCGCCCAAAACAACCGAGGCCCAACGACAGTCCGATCGCGTGGGGCCGCGCTGATTGCGGCGTCCAGCCTCCAGCTTCGAGCTGCTTCCGGCTGTACGGACTGGCCGCCACAATTCGACGACCGGCCGAGATCTGTAGGAGCACTGTTATTGGTCACCGAACGTGACCGCAGCCCGCAGATCCAGTCGATGGCCGCCATCGCGGTGTCGCTCACTTCGACCTGTGTTATCGGTCACCGATCGAACTTCAGTCCAAGCTGTCAGCCAGTGTTCGGAGCGGCTTCTTTGCCGGTGCCGTCCGGCCAGCCTTGCTGTCGTCCGCGCTGCGCGACACTCTCGTCGAACTCCGCATGATCGGCGAGTGCGTGATACGACTCGGGGCTGACCACCACGGCGGCGGTCACTTGAGAATTTCCGGGGCGGGCAGCAACAACTCGGCGCGGCTCATGAAGGGGCACCGCATCCGGCGGAGTAGCACGCGTCGGCGCGACGGGCGCAGAATTCAGTTCTCGAGGAGCTCTTCGAGTGCGAAGCGTGCCTTGGCCGGGATCTGTCCGGTTGGCACATACTGCTCGACGATGCGAATCGCCTCAACCGCGGTTCGGATTCCCAGATGCCGTAGCAGGTACCGAACATCGTCCAGATCGTGGAACTCGGCGCCCAGTCGCATCGACGCGCATTTCAAAGCGAGCAGGTAGTGTGGCTCCGCCACGAACACGCGGAGGTGGGAGAGCTCCAGGAACCGCTCGAAAGCGTTGCGCGGTCCGAGGTAGCCCTTGACGGCATCATTGAGCCAGTGCTCCGGCACGCCGGATCGGGCGGCGACGCGCGCCGCGGCCTCGCGCACGGCCGCCGCCGGCTCGAAGAGCGCATCGACATCTCGTGTGGCGTCCCGGGCGTGCAGCGCCAGGCACATGACGGCGCCACCGACCACATGCAACTCCCCGACAGTGTCCGTCGTGGCCAACTCCTCGTTCAACAGCTTGAAGAGCTCGAGAATCCGCTCGCGCGTGAGTTGAGACATTAGCCCGCACCATTCATGACGACGCGGTTTCTGGACGGCCCAGATTGCCGCGTTCGGCTCCGCTCGTCGTCGAGGGCACTCATTGAGCCAACTTCCTTCGAGCGGATTGAACGCGACAACCTGATCTCGCCCAGAAGAGACTCTCCGTTGTCGATCGTTCGTGCTTTCGTTGAAAGCATGTCGTTCATGGAAATTCCAATCCTTTGCGCCCACGGCGCCATGAATTGTGCGGGCTACACCCGGTCTCCCACCGTCGAATCAACGAACAGATTCCGGCGCCGAAATGCCGTGGGTGAGACACGCAGAAGATGTGCTCGGAGCGACAGCAGGTCCGTCGCGAACCAGGGCGAGGCCAGCGGCAAGATGTCGCGTGCCCACGGCGGAACGGCTGCACCCTTGCACGCGGCCGCATGCTCGACCATCGCCGTCACCAGATTCTGCAGGCGCGGGGAAAGCGCCTCGGGTATTCCTCCCGCGACAGCCTGTTCAAACTCAACCGAAGGGAGGTCGGCCAGCAAGTCGCTGAGTTCCGCGAGCGCGAAGCGCTCGGTCCCCGACTCCCGCAAGTCGTGCAGCGCGTTATCGAAACGCTGGGCCGAGGCGGGGGCGACCAGGGACAGCACATAACTCGAGACGTCGAGACCCGCTCCGGCGGCACGTCGCTTGAGGAGTGCCTTCTGGGCGGGGGAGAGGCGGATCTGGAGCTGGGCGGACTTCACCAAAACAGCGTAGCTCACGGTTCCGGGATGTCAATACGAACGTATTGACGTACTGGATGCCAAGGGGCAGCGCGCTCAGCACACCCGCACCTCCACCGGTGTGACAGCAACCTTGCGCGGGTGTTGCTGCACCACGCTGACCTACATTTCGTGCGGTTCCACGTCCGATATTCTTCTGGGCGCCGCGACGGCGGCGTAGGCGTACGGCGGGGCGGGCGAACGTGAAGCTTGTACCTGGATCGGCTTTGCGGCTTTGCGCCGCAACCATGCCATCCGTTCGCGCCCGCATTGTCGTTGTGCCGTCGATGTTCAGTTGCGGCGCGGAAATCAACCGAGGCCCAATGACGGTCCGGAGCGTGTGGCCAGGCTGGTTGTTGCCCAGAGCCCAGAGCCCAGAGCCCAAAGCCGTTATTCCCCAACAAGCCGAGCGCAGCGCGGGAGCGTTTCGGAGGGGAGCAGCGTCGCATCCGGCGCCTCACGCAGGTCGAGCAGGGTCGGCTGGCTGAGCATGTGGCCGTTGCCGTCGCGGATCAGCGCGATGAGCGGGCGCTCCGGCACCTCGGGGAACACGTCGATCACAACGCCGATCGCGCCGCTCTGCATCCGCACGAGTGAGCCGGGCGGCGTCGGCGTGAGGCAGTGGTGGAACGCATGCACCGCGTCGTGCCGGCGTTCCATCGCCGCGTCCTCGAGCAGTTCGGCGAGGGCATCGGGAAACAGGACCGCCTCGCGCCCGGGCGTCGGTCGCGTCAGCGTCTCGATCCAATCGGCGACCTGCACCGCATCCGAAACGGGGCCACCGCGAAGCTTGCGCACGGTGCTGGGGAAGCTGCCTTCGCCCTCGTTCATGTGGTGGCAGTAGGCGACGCGCGTGGCGAGGCCGGGCAGTCCGGCGGTGCGCAGCAGGATGTCGGCGCCGATCTCGGGGTGGCGTTCCAGCCGCATGTCGTCATGGTTGCCGGTCCCGTGCGCGAGCCCGATGTCATGCAGCAGCGCCGCGAGGCAGAACTGTTCCAGCTCTTCGCGGTCCGCGGCGAAGCGGTGCAGGCATGCCACCGAGAGCAGGTAGACATTGGCGATGTGGCCCGACGGCGTCGTCGGCGGGGAGCCGAGGAAGACCGGTGCGACGATGCGCAGGCCGGCCTCGTCAAGGAGTTCGACGGTGGAGCGGACAAGCTGGTGGACTTCGGTGAGATCCAGGCCGTGGCCATGGCGCACTTCGTCCATGAGCTGTTTTTGCAGTGTGCGGACCGCGACCCGAAGCTGGAAGCAGCGATCGAGGTCGTCCAGTCCGTACGGGGCGCGTACGCCGCGGCTCCGGTCGAGCGCGGACACGTCGAGCAGGTCCAGGCCCGCAAGTGCGTGCGCGGCTGGTCTCGGGCCTTGTTCCACGAGCCAATTGAGCAGCGCATACATGGAGGCCGAATTGATCTCCGCGCGCAGGATGACGCCGCCGCACTCGCGCTCCTGCAACGCGGCAGCGAGCGCGTCCATGGCCGGGTCGTCGAATCCGAGCGCGCGGCCGTCGTGCGTGAGGCGCCCGTCCCGCAGCATGATGCGAACCGCGTTGCGATCGACGTCGTGAAGGTAGACGCCGACCGCCTCGATCAGCTCCTTCACGCCCCGCCGCACTCGGCTATTGCCCTTGCCGCGGCGGCGCCGGATGCCGAGCACATCGACAAGCTTGCGCACCACGTGCTCGGCGCCGCGACGTCGTTCGCGCTCCTCGGCGCGCGCCATGGGACGCTCCTGGGAATTCTGAGCCGGCTGGATCACGCGCTCCCCCTCGACCGGCGGATCCGGTTCGCACCCTTGCGCAGTTCACGACGGTAGGCGGGAAACATCGCGTAACGGGCCTTCGCGACCTGATCGACGAACTCGCTCGATTCCTCGTTGTCCATCGCTTCGAGCGCCCACATCGCGCGCACCGCGTCGTCGGCGTGCTGCTCCGCGACGTTGCCGCAGTGGACCACCTCGCGCAGCGCCGCCGACGCGAGTTCGTGATCGAACGAGGAGAGCGCCACCAGCAGCTCGGGCTCGCAGGCGCGTCCGCCGAAGGGCAGGCCGAGAATGAGCACACGCAACGCGCTGTCGCTTCCATCCGCCTCGAGCAGCCGAATCAGTCTCGCTCGCTGATCCGGAGGCCCATCCGCGAGAATCTCCTTCCAGACGGAGCTCATGATCTCCGTCGCCCGCGTAAATAGGAGTTCGAAGACGTCTTGCTGGAAACAGGTATCGGGATCCGTCCTGAACCAGTTGCGCAACGCGCCGGGTCGGGTGCGCGTCGCTTCGAGCATCTTTGCGGAGACGATGTGTCGGAACGACTCCAGCCACGGGGCGGTGAAAATCCGACCGAGCGTGGGAAACGGATTCTCGCGCGCCGCGATGCGGTCGATGATCGGCCGGACCGAGTCGGGCTTGTCCGTCATCGCAAGGAGGAAGAGCACGAGCGCCTCGTCGTTGCCGGCCTCGTCGAGAATCGCGTGGACGAGGCTGTCGCGGTCGTCGAAGGTCAGCCTAGGGACGTCCACCGCGAAGTAGCGCAGAATGCGCGCCACCACGCCGCTGGCCGGTGTCTCCTCGCGGATCGTGCGGAGGAACGCCGCCCGTCGCGCGCGGTAGGAGTCCGGGTCCCGCGCCTTCATCATCAACTCGCTCAGCACGCGCAGGGTGTGCTCGGATCCCTCGTCGTCGCGCAGCCTACGCTCGAACGCGGCGACAGACCGTTCGGTCTGCGCGCGATCTCCGAGCAACTCGCGCCCCTCACGGAGGCCCGAGACCGGGCTGGCTTCTTGGGGTAGTCCTGACATGACCCGTTCTATTTCTGTTCATAGGAAAGCACAGGGCGTAGCCCCGCCAACCGAAGCTATGACGCAACTGTCATAACACGCGGGGAATCAAGGGGTTACGTCGTCACGGTAGAATTTTCCGATGGGTTCAATTGGACCCAATGCGACCAATTGTCGGCTCCCATTCAGGACCTTTTCGGCACCGTATACTCGAACTCATGCCCTACGACCCCGAACTCGTCGCCCCGATGCGCCAAGACATGACCTCGATGGGAGCCGTTGAGCTCACCACCTCCGAGGAGGTCGAGTCGTTCATGGGCGACTCGAACGGCACCGCGCTGCTGTTCATCAATTCCGTCTGCGGCTGTGCCGCGGGAAGCGCCCGCCCCGGTCTGCGCATGGCGCTGGGGAACGAGGCGACGCCCACGCGCGTCGCGACCGTCTTTGCCGGACAGGACCTGGACGCGACCCAGAAGTTGCGCAGCTACTTCGGCGACGTTCCGCCCAGCAGCCCGTCCGCCTACCTCGTCCGCAACGGCGAACTGGTCCACTTCTGGCCGCGCCACCAGATCGAGGGGCGCGACGCGCCCGCGGTCGCGTTCGGCTTCGTCACGGCGTTCGACGAGCACTGCGCCTAATGGGCACCTTCCACGCGGACAAGGGCGATCTCCACGGCATCACGGTGGTGGTGGAGACGCACGGCGAGCGCATCTACATCGGTCGCTGCGACGAGGAGAAGTCGGACGGCATCCAGCTCCTCGATGTGGACTTCCACGACGAGGGCAGCAGCGAGCGCACGCGCGCGGAATACCTCGACCGTGCGCAGAAGTTCGGCGTCTTCGCCAAAGAGAAGCGCCTCTTCGTCCCGCGCGCCGACATCGCCGAAGTGCGCAGACTCGGTTGAGTGGATCTTGGAAGTACGGCGCCTGACGCCAATTTTCCAAGTTACGCTCCTCGGTTGAGCGCCCGCGCACACATCGGTCGCACGAATTGACCGGCGCTCGGCTGGCGATGGGCCGTAAGTCTGTTTTGGCCAACAGCTTACGTATTCCGAGGGGTTCGGATCGCGGGTTGCTAACCTGATCGTTACTTCATGGCGACGATTCTCAAGCCCGCCCAGCGAAAGCTCCTGCAATGGCTGCTCGCGCTGGCGCTATTTGTCGTCGCGAACAGCGCCTATCTGTTCCTGGCGGATCGCGGCGCGCAACTCACCACCTTCTACCAGTTGATGCTGATCGGCCACCTCGTGGGCGGCCTGCTGCTGCTGGTGGTGATGACCGTCTTCTTCATCTGGCACCTGAAACGGGTGAAGCGGCTGATGCACCTGTCCGCCGCGGCCAGTGGGGTGGTCCTTACGCTCTCCGCCTACCTGCTCTTCGCCTCGGGCATCTTCGTGCTGTACGAGGCGAATGCGCGCGATCACCTCTGGGTCTTCTGGTCGCACCGCGCACTCTCGGTCGTCGCCCTGCTCGCCTACGGCACGCACCGCTGGGTGAGCCACTTCCGCCCCGCGCGCCGCACCGTCGCGCGCGGCGCCATCGCGTTTGCTGGCCTGCTCGGGCTCTTCGTCGTGATCCACGCCGCGACATTGCCGCCGCCGCCCCCCGCGCCCCCCTCAACCATCGCCCGGCACGACCCGTTCATTCCGTTCGCGCCCACCAACTTCCCCGCGCCCGACTCCACGTTCTTCCCGACCAACGTGACGACGACGTCGGGTGGCACGATCGATGTTCGCCTGATCACGCGCGACGAGTACCCCGACTCGCAGATCCTGCGCGAGGACATGGAGAAATTCGGGTTCCTTGAGCGTGATCCGGTCGGCGCGCAGACCTGCCGCCGCTGCCACCCCGACGTGGTGGCGCAGTGGGAGGACTCGATGCATCGCTTCAGCAGCATGCAGAACCCGTGGTATCGCGAGGCGTTCATGAAGCTGCGCGAAACGCATGGCAACCGCCCGTCGCTCTTCTGCGCCGGTTGCCACGACCCCGCCATCATGCTGCCCGGTTACGCGCTGGACAAGATCGACATCGAGGCGCCGACCAGCCAGGCGGGGCTCGCTTGCCTCTACTGCCACCAGATCGACAAGGCGCACGGCCTGGAGGGCAACGGCAACTTCAACGTCGCCGACGTGACGCCTTCGCCCTATCTGTTCGATGACAAGTCGTCGGGCCCCGGTCGGTTCCTGGCGGACCAGATGACCAAGGCGAAGCCGACCGCGCACAAGCAACGATTCCTGAAGCCGATGCACCGCACGTCGGAGTTCTGCCTGATCTGCCACAAGGTTTCGCTCGACACGGCGATCAACGACTACAAGTGGCTGCGCGGGCAAAACGAGTACGACGCCTGGCACGACAGCGGCGTGGCGCTCAACGCGGCGCGCACCTTCTACCTGCCTGACAAGGCGCGCAATTGCCAGGACTGCCACATGCCGCGCGAACCGGCGACGCTGGGCGATGTCGCGGCCAAGGATGGCATGGTCCGCTCGCACCGTTTCTACGGGCCGAATACGGCCATGAGTTGGTTGCGCGGCGATTTCGAGCATCTCGAGCGCATTCGCAAGTTCCGCGAGGGCAACCTGATCGTGGACATCTTCGCGGTGCAGCATGGTGGCCAACTCGATCGCGGACTCGATCCGGCGCAGCCCGTGCTCGCCGCCGGCGACGAGGTGATTTTCGAGGTGGTGGTGCGCAACAAGGGTGTGGGCCACACCTTCCCCGGCGGCACCAACGACTCCAACGAGGCGTGGATCGACTTTCGCGTAACCGACGAAGCGGGCAACGAGATCTTTCACAGCGGAGCGATGGGCGACGACCGCTACGTCGATCCCAAGGCGCATTTCTATCGCACGGTGATGGTGCGGCACGATGGCGAGTGGGCGGAGGAGCGGCAGGCGCAGCGCTTCCACGTGCCCGCCTTCAATCGCGTGATCGGCCCCGGCACCGCCGATGTCGCGCGCTATGGCGTGCTCGTGCCGCCCGAACTCGCCGGGCAGAAGTTGCGCGTCGAGGCCAAACTGCTGTGGCGCAAGTTCTCGCGTCCGTTCCACGAGTTCGTCTTCGGCGAGCGTGGCGCCAAGGTGCCCGACCTGCCTCATCTCAAGGGCAAGCAGGTGCCCGACCTACCGATCGATACGCTCGGCCGCGACGTGCTCGAGATCGCCGTGGGCAAGCAGCGCCGCCACGCGCAGCCTGTCGAGGACGGCAAGCAGTGGATGCGCTTCAACGACCACGGCATCGCCAGCTTCATGCAGAACGCGTTCGACGTGGCGGCCGGATCGTGGAACGCGGTGACGCGCCTGCAGCCGAAGCGGCCCGACGGTTATCGCAATCTCGCGCGCCGCTGGATCGTGAGCGGCAAGCCGCAGAAGGCGCGCCCCTTCCTCGAGACCGTGGACAGGGTTGCCGCGCTCGATCCCCAGCGGCCGTACTTCTGGGGCCGCTACCACCAGCGCATGGAAGAGTTCGAGGAGGCGGAGCGCGCCTATCTCGCGTCGATCGAGGTCTTTCCCGACGACCGCGACAGTTGGCGACGCCTGGGCGAGGTTCGTTACAAGATGCAGAAGTACAAGTCGGCGCTCGATGCCTACCTGCGCGTGCTGGAAATCGACCCGGAAGATCTGACGTCGCACAAGCGGCGCCTCGACATCTACCGTCATCTCGGCGACGAGGCGAAGGCGGCCGAGGCCAAAAAGGCCTTCGACAAGTACCGCGACGACGACGAGCGCCAACAAGTTGTGCGCGGCTTCCTGCAGAAGTACGAGGAGATCAACCACGATGCGCAGAAGCGCCACGTTCATCGATAGCACCGAAGAGCTGGGCTCGTCTGGAGTCGGCCGGCTGCAAAGCCGCGATGCCGCGTCGCAGCGCCAT
>CBDURV010000114.1:0-9499 GCA_965369495.1 uncultured bacterium | reverse complement strand
AGTCGAATACTCGACAGCGCAACATGCGCAATCGCTGCTATGGAGATGCCGCTGAGCCGCGACATCCATCGGTAGGTCGCGGTTGAACTACCGCGAAGAAAGGTGGTCCAGCAGGATGCGGTGGACCTCCTCGATGCCGGCCGGCTTCTGGTGCATTTGATGGCCGAGGCGCAGGATCGTTTCGCTCGCCGCCCCATCCAGATGCGCGCTCTTGTACGAGACGACGCCATCCCCCACCGGGCGCGCATCGGATCCGTAGATGTCGCCGATTACGCTGTCGAAGGGTGTGGCGGGATCGATCGGCAGCGTGCCGTAGACGCGCAGATACGCGTCGTCGGGGCTCAGGTTCTGGATGCCGTTGGGCTTGGCGTGTCCGATCTCGCACGGTCCCCGCGATTGTCGCGCGGCGCTACAAAAAAGCACCCATCAGGATGCGATTATCCATGTAAATCGAACACTTCGCGTTAGAAATACATAGATGATTCAGCGCCGTCATCGCCAAATCGTCCGGGATCTCCTCACCGACCATGCCGGCGTGGCTATCTTGGGTCCGCGCCAGGTTGGGAAGACGACGCTCGCCGTGGAAATCGCGGATGCGATCGAGGGCAGCCAGTATCTCGATCTCGAGTCTCCGGCCGACCGGGCCCGCTTGGCAGAGCCCGAGCTCTATCTTGCCGAGCGCGCCGGGCAGCTTGTGATCCTCGATGAGGTCCAGCGCATGCCGCAGATCTTCGAGGTGCTTCGCGGCCAGATTGACCGACGCCGCAGGACGGGGCATCGGGCGGGTCAGTTCCTTCTTCTCGGCTCGGCCTCGAAAGATCTCCTGCAGCAATCGTCTGAATCTCTGGCGGGACGCGTCGTCTATCACGAACTCCCGGGCTTCGATCTTCTTGAGGTCGGCACTGGCAAGCTCAATGACCTCTGGTTCCGGGGCGGGTTCCCCGAGAGCTTCCTTGCAGGCAGCGGGCGAGCGAGCCGCGCTTGGCGCGACAGCTTCATCCGAACCTGCCTGGAGCGCGACATCCCCCAACTCGGCCCACGTATCCCGGCGGAGACGCTGCGCCGCTTCTGGACCATGCTGGCCCACTCCCAGGGCGGACTCTTCAACGCGGCCCGGTTTGCCCGCGGCATGGATGTCGCCAGTCCGACAATCTCGCGCTATCTCGATCTCATGGTCGATCTGATGCTGGTCCGCCGACTGTTGCCCTTCCATGTCAATGCCGGCAAGCGCCTGGTGAAGTCACCGAAGGTCTACGTGCGCGACAGCGGCGTGGTCCATTCGCTCCTCGGCATCCGCGATCTGAATGATCTGCTTGGCCACCCGGTCGTTGGAACCAGTTGGGAAGGGTTCGTGATCGAGAACCTGATCGCCGCCGCCCCCGAGGGAACCGAGGCCTATTTCTACCGGACCTCGGGTGGCGCCGAAGTCGATCTGCTCCTGGCACTACCCGATGGCGAGCGTTGGGCCATCGAGATCAAGCGGACGTTGCGGCCGAAAACCAGCCGGGGCTTCGAGTTAGCGTGCGAAGACATTCAACCGGCGCGTCGACTGTTCGCCTTCCCGGGGAATGAACCGTTCCCCATGAACGCCAACACTCGCGCGGTGCCGATTTCCACCCTCATGGAGCAGCTGACCGCGCTGCGGTATTGAAGTAGCGCTACCGCGACGAGAGGTGGTCCAGCAGGATGCGGTGGACCGCCTCGATGCCCTCCGGCTTCTGGTGCATCTGATGGCCGAGGCGCAGGATCGTCTCGCTCGCCGCCCCATCCAGATGCGCGCTCTTGTACGAGACTACGCCATCCCCCACCGGTCGCGCGTCGGATCCGTAGATGTCGCCGATGACGCTGTCGAAGGGTGTGGCGGGATCGATCGGCAGCGTGCCGTAGACGCGCAGGTACGCGTCGTCGGGGCTCAGGTTCTGGATGCCGTTGGGCTTGCCGCGTAGCCGCGTGCGCACCTCGGGCCGCAGCACGTCGGCGTATTGTTTTTCGACCTGCCGCGACAGCTCGGCCAACTCCTCGTTTCGCTCGATCGTCATCATGGCGAGCTCACCCACGCCCGAGCTTGCGACTCCGGTGCCGCGGTGCGGCGTGGCCATGAAGACGAGACGCGCCAGCTTGGAATCGGGCTCGAAGACGAGCGACTTGCGCACGCGCTTGCCGAGCGGCGTCGAGAGATCGACCTGGCCCGGGGGAACGCGGAACACGGTCGACCAGAGGCTGTCTCCCGACCGAATCGCCAACGATCGCGCGACAAGCCCGCCCATGCTGTGGCCGATCACGATGTAGCCGTCCTTGCGCGCGCGCGGGACGCGGCTGTCGAACCACTGCCAGAACGTGTCGAGTCGTTCGCGAAAGTCGAGCGTAATGAGCGGAAGCGGAAATCCCGGCGCGTAGCGGTAGCCGATGAACTGGTAACGCGTGCGAATCTGCGGGTCGGCGCGCAGTTGGTTGACCATGCGGCGGAAGTCGCCGGGGCCGCGGAACAGACCGTGCACCAGGACGACAGGAATCTTCCCTGCCGCGGGCGCGTCCGGCATTCGGATCGACGCCTGCGAGAAATCCGGATGCGTCGTCGCGCGGCGCTTCGAACTCTCCGCGTCCAGCAGATTCGATACGTAGGCCAGCGGTGCCGTGAAATCGCCGGCCAGCGGCATCACATAGCCGAACGCGCTCACCGTGGTCTCCTCGGCCGGATCGTGGAAGCGCAGTTCCGCGCCGTTCTCGCCGAAGTGCAGCACCGCCGTGATCGCGCGCGCGTGATCGACCGGCGGCAGGTAGGGGTCTTCCCGATCGCGCTTTTCCGTGTGGCGGCGAATCCCGATGAAGGGCGCCCCGAGGCCGGCGCTCACGACGCGCTTGGCGTAGCCGCGCGTGGAAACCGAATAAGCGGTCGCGAGGCTGTCGAACTGCTTCGGATCGATTCCCTCGCGACTGCGCCGCACACGAATCACCCCCAGCGACTTGAGCGGCAGCCCCTTGCGGAAGCGCAGCACGAACGCCGCCGTCGCGTGGTTGTAGATGCGCAGCGCCCGCTCCTTCTGCTCGGCGCGCTCCGCACGCCCGCCGCGCGTCAACGAGAGCCAGCGCCAGGCGTCACGCGCGGCGAGCAGGTAGGCGTTCTCGTTTTCCGCCTGCAGGAACCGCAGTTCCGCGGCATCGATCCAGAGATCGCGCTCCGCGCTCGCGGCCGACTCGACCTCCGTCGCCGTCGTCCAGCCACGCTTGTCGAGCAGCGCCTGCACCGACGTGCCGAGCCCCGTCGAGGGCAGCTTCGCCGCGGCACGAAAGTGCGTTTCGACCCCTTCGACGCCGGGTCCCGACGCGGACTGGCAGGATGCAATCAGGAGCGCGACAAGCAGAAGTAGGCGCATGGGCGCGCCATGCTACTCGAACAGCGACGGGCTTCGACGCGCCGACGTGACCGCCTTGTTCTGCCAGAGCCGGTACTCGTACTCCCCCGCGTCGCGCCGAATGTCACGCTTTTGCGCCTCAAAGCTGAGCGCGCGCCGGCGCTTGAGCAGCTTCACGATGACGTAGCCGCGGCCGGGACTGAAGAACGGCTTGCTGATTCCGTTCAGCTTGAGCGCGTCGGCCTGCTTCCACGTGTCCTCATAGCTGGGCGCGTCGGAAGTCAGCCAAAGCGGCACGAGGCCACCGTGCTTGCGAATGAAATCGGGATCGTCGCTGGCTGCCTTGGCGACCTTCGCGAAGTCTTCGCCGCCCTGCAGGCGCAGGTGAAGCGCGTTGGCGCGCGCGAGCCCCAGTCGCAGGTTGCGCACCTTCTTGCCGGCGATGATCACCGGCTGTGCGCGCGCCTGCACATGAATGCGGCGCACACGCAACCGGTCGCCGTACTTGCCGGGGTTCTTCCCGTAGAACGCCTGCAGTTCCTCTTTGGTGACCGCCCGCATGAAGTGGCCGCGCGCCCGCGCCTGCGCCCGGAAGCCCGGGTTGGCGAAGATCTTGTCGGGCGTCATGCCACGCTGCGCGATGACCTGCTTGATCATCTCCTTCGTGACGCTCTGCGGGTCCTTGGGCGCGCCCGGCATGCGCAGGATGCGGTTGCGCTCGCGCTCGATGTAGGCGCGCTTTTCCGCCTCGAAGTCCTCCGCGTTGGGTTCGCCCTTGGTTCCCAGCAGGCGGTACACCTCCTCCGCCAGGATCAGGTCGTTGAGCGCGCGCGCCACCTCGGTGTTCGGCAGCACGTTGATGAGTTGGCGACCGTAGTCGTACTCGGTGATCTCGATGCCGCCGATCTTGGCAAGCACCCCCTTGGGCAGCTTGTTGAGATCGAACTCCTTGGGCGCGCGCTGGTAGAGGTCGTCAATGGTCAGGTTGACGGCGTCCTCGGCGACCTCCTTGTCCCGGGGCCACGTCCCGTCCTTTTCGCGAAAGATCGAGCGCGCGATGCGTTCGCGCAGCAACAGCAGGCGCGTGCGCCGCGTGAACTCCGGCATCGTGACCTCGCGCTCGGCGGAAAACTTCGCAAGGTCCCACTTGCCGCCCGTCTCCTTGCGGATGCGGCGATCCACGCTCACGATCTTCGCCTTCACCTCGGCCTCGGTGACCGTGACGTTCCGCTTGGCCGCCTCGCGCGTGATGATGCGCTGCTTGAGGTAGTCCTCCAACGCGGCACGCGCGACCGGGTGCGCGGCGTTGTAGCGCGCGAGGTGCACGTAGAACTGGCGTTTGCGGATCTTCCAGGTGCCGTCGCCCGCCTCCGCCGCGAGGTCCGCGGCCATCCTGGGGGGCGGGTCATCGGCACGCAGGGGCGCCGCGAGGGCGCCCAGAAGGGCCAAACAGATAGTGAGCAGGGTTCGGGGCATCATGCTGGTTTCTCCCGACGCCGTCATGGCACCGTCACCGCGTTCGTGCTTTACGTCAGACGATGCGGGCGCGAGAATTCATCCGTATGGTCAGTATCGGCGCAATCGGAAGAATCGTGGTCTTGGCGGCAGGATTTCTTGTCGCGTGCGGCAGCCCTGAGGTGGAGAAAGAGGGGGGCCCGGGGGGCGACGAAAGCGGGACGCTTCCGCGCACACGGCTCGTCTTCGCCCAGCACTACAAGAACGGCGCCCGGCTGGTGATGGAGAACTACGCCGGCCGCGAGTTGGCCGAGTTGCGCAGCTACGTGGTGAAAAAGGGCGACGTCCCGGTCGCCTGGGTGCCCGACGACGTCATGCGCACCACGCTCAAGGGGCTCAAGAAACGCGACTTCGCCGACTACGCGCGCCCGCGCCCCGCCAACCCCAAGGCGCTCGGGACCCGTTCCGAGCTGACCATCTATGACGACCGCGGCAAGGCGCGCGCCTTCCTGCGACGTCACGGCCAGCCGGTCGAGGAGGCGAAGGCGTTCCAGGAGTGCACCCGATATTTCCGCCAGGTGTGGACGCAGCACCGCCCCGCGTACCAGGCGGTGACGGGCGACGGCGAATTCGGCGTCAAGCGATCGGGGTATAGGCGTGGGAACTGAATCGGCGGGCGTGCTGCTCGTGATTCCGGCGCGGCTGCATAGCACGAGGCTGTCGCACAAGGTGATCCTCAACGAAACGGGCAAGTACCTCGTCCAGCACGTCTACGAGCGCGCCAAGCAGGTCGAAGGCGCCGACGAAGTGCTCGTCGCCACCGACCACGATGTGGTGCGCGAAGCGGTGGAGAGCTTTGGCGGCGAAGTCATGATGACTTCGCCCGACCATCAGTCCGGATCCGACCGCGCCGCCGAGGTCGCGCGCGCGCACCCCTGCTCGCTTATCATCAACCTGCAGGCGGACGAGCCGGAACTCGAACCGGCCGACGTCGCCGCGCTGATCGCCGACATGCGGGCCAGCGGCGCGGAGATGGGAACGCTGGTGCATCCCGACTTGAGCGACGAAGACCAGATGGACCCCTCGGTGGTCAAGGCCGTCGTAACCGACGACGGCTGGGCGATCGACTTCCGGCGCGAGGAGACGCCGGGCGCCATGCGCCACCTCGGCATCTACGCCTTCACGTCGGAATTCCTGCAGCGCTACACGCAGCTCGAACCCACCCACAACGAGCGCGACCGCAAGCTCGAACAAATGCGCGCCATCGACAACGGAATCCGCCTGCGCGCCGTCGTCGCCTCCCATCGAGGAGTCGGAATCGACACTCCGGAAGACTACGACGCATTTGTCGAGCGGACTCGCTCCGGTCGGCCTTGAGCTTTGGGCTTAGGGCTTTGAGCCGCAACCAGGCAGTCCACTCGCAGGCCGACGGGCAGGGTCGAAGCTAGGCGGTCGCGAACGAAGGCGCCCCCCGAATTCGAGCCCCAAAGCTCAAAGCCCATAGCCCAAAGCCGGTTGAAAGGGTGTCTTGGCCTGTTTGTTAGAATCCCGTTTTCCCCATTAGCGAGCGGTTCTTTCCACATGCGTAAGCACATCTTCGTGACGGGTGGCGTCGTTTCGAGCCTTGGCAAGGGGCTCACTTCGGCCGCCATCGGCGCGCTGCTCGAGTGTCGCGGCCTCAAGATCGGCCTGCAGAAGCTCGACCCCTACATCAACGTCGATCCCGGGACCATGAGCCCGTACCAGCACGGCGAGGTCTACGTCACGAACGACGGGGCGGAAACCGACCTCGACCTCGGACACTACGAGCGGTTCACGAACTGCGATCTGACCGAGCACTCCAACTACACGACCGGAAAGATCTACCAGTCCGTCATCGCCCGGGAGCGCCGCGGCGACTATCTCGGCCGGACGGTGCAGGTGATTCCGCACATCACCGACGCGATCAAGGAGGCCATTCATGCCGCCGAGGACGACGTCGATGTGCTCATCACCGAACTCGGCGGAACCGTTGGCGACATCGAGGGGCTGCCCTTCCTGGAGGCCATTCGCCAGTTCACGCTCGGCAAGGACCGCGAAGATGTCATGTGCATCCATCTCACGCTGATTCCCTACCTGCGGGTCAGCGGCGAGATGAAGACCAAGCCGACGCAGCACAGCGTGGGTCGCCTGCGCGAAATCGGAATCCAGCCCGACATCATCCTCTGCCGTACCGAGCTACCCATCACGCAGGAGATGAAGGACAAGATCAGCCTCTTCTGCAACGTGCGGTCCGAGTACGTCGTCGAGGAAAAAGACGTCTCCAACTCCATCTACGAGGTCGTGCTGGAACTGCAGGAACAGAAGCTCGACAAGCTCGTCTGCGAACGGCTCGGGCTGGACGCGAGCGACGCCGACATCACGCCGTGGCGCAACCTGATCGAACGCATCAAGGCGCCTACGGGCGAAGTTGAAATCGCCGTCGTGGGCAAGTACATCGTGCTGCACGACGCCTACAAGTCGGTCTACGAGGCACTCTCCCACGCCGGCTACGACAGCGAACTGCGCGTGAAGTTCCGCAAGATCCAGGCGGAGGACCTGACCGCCGAGAACGTCGCCGAACGCCTCGAAGGCTGCGACGGCCTGCTCGTTCCCGGCGGCTTCGGCGAGCGCGGGTACGAGGGCAAGATCCAGGCGATCCGCTATGCGCGCGAACACAAGCTACCGTTCCTTGGCATCTGCCTCGGACTGCAGGCGGCCGTGACCGAGTTCGCGCGCAACGTCTGCGGCATCGAGAACGCCGGCAGCGCGGAGTTCGGAGGCGATTTCGCGCCCGTCATCGATCTCATGGAGGCGCAAAAACGCGTCAAGGACATGGGCGGAACGATGCGTTTGGGCGCGTACTCCTGCGCGCTGGTCGAGGGCACAAAAGCGCGCGAGGCGTACGGCGCCGATCTCATCTCCGAACGCCACCGCCACCGCTACGAGGTCAACAACGAGTACCGCCCGCAGCTTGAAAAGGCGGGACTAATCGTGTCGGGCGTCAACCCCGATCTGGATCTCGTCGAAGCGATCGAACTCGAGGACCACCCCTACTTCGTCGCGATCCAGGGCCACCCCGAATTCCAGAGCAAGCCGATGCAGCCGCACCCGCTCTTCCGCGAGTTGATCAAGGCGGCGTGGACCCGGAAGCAGAGCTAGTTCTTCCGGATCCGTGCGACCAGCTTCGCGATTCGCTTGCACTCGAACTCGTTCGCGTCGGAACTCTTGAGGCGTGCTTCGAGCGCAGGCAGCACATCGGCTCCGGCCGCCGCAACAAGCTCCACCGCCGTGGCGGTCCAATCGATCTCTTTGGTCGTCCACTCGCGCTCGTCTTCGTCGTCGCGCGGATTGCTGAGGCACTCCATCAGGACGCGAATCGTTGCGAGATCCGTGAGCCCCATGTGCATCCGACACGCGGAAGCCGTGCGGCGAACCTCGGGGCTCTTGTCCGCGAGCGCCTTGGCAAGTGCCGGGTCAGCGCGCAGATGCCCCAGCGCATGAACGAGGTTGATGCGCCGCTCCTCGGTCGGTTCCGCCTCGTAGGCGTGCCAGACCACCGTCGTCGCCGGCTTGCCCCCCTTCAAGATCGCATCGTGAGCCAAGCCCGCGACATACGGGAATGCGAGGTGCGCGCCTGCGAGCGAACGCCCTCCGCCGCCGCGCAAGTTCCTGTAGCCAGCGAATACAACCGGAAACGGGCGCGCGAACGCATTCTTGCCCACCGCCTCCAGGACCAAGTCGCCGGACGATCCCGGCCAGCGTCCCATGAACGCCAGCACCACGGCCGCAGCTTGCTGGACCTTCGGATTCGCATCCTTCAACAGCGGTTCGATGGCCGCCGCGGACGCCGGGTGTTTGGCGAGGGCGACGCACGCGCTCGCCCGGATGGCGGGCCATTCGTCGGTCAGCAACGCTGTGACCGGCCGCACCAAGTCCTCGTCAACCGTGTAGAAGCGCCCCAGCATGCGCAGCGAGAACGCGCGAAGATCCGGGTCCTTTGACGCGAGGCGCTTCGCCAGCAGCGGTCGCGCCTCCGCTCGCCGCGATCCCGCCAGCGCGAATAACGCCGAGCGGCGCACGGCGCCCGACGAGTCCGACCGGGCCAACGCGTCGAACAGGGGCGCCCACTCCTTCGATGCGCCCCTTCGGACGTGCTTGAGTTGCAGCACCCACTGTCGGACGTGCCAGGAGCGCGCCGCAAGCAGGTCACGCAGCACATCGTCGTGGTCGGTGCCGAGGCGCAGCAACGTGCCCTTGTTCGCGCGAATGAAGTCCGCGAGAACATCGATCGCGCCGATCGGACGCATCGCGCGCAGCGCCGCCGAACGCACGGCGGGCGGCGATACGAGGCAGAGATCCATCAGATGCGGCGCAGCCGCATTCGCGGCGGGCCCTGCACTGACCAGCGCGCGTATGGCAGCCGCGCGTACAGCCTCCGAGTCGTCGTAGAGAGCTTCGATCAATTCCGGGACGGCGTCCGCCGCGCCGGCAAGGCCGAGTTCATCCGCGGCCCGAACGCGGCGGTCCGCGCGGCGGTGGGCGAGCATCGCCTTCCAGTCCTCGGCGCAGACGCCCGTCGCAAGCGCCAGCAACACAATCAGTCGCCATCCCATGAACTGACAATACAGCAACGGACGGCGCTCTATTCGAAGCACTCCTTGAAAAACGCG